>NZ_CP145905.1:5965000-6249607 GCF_036894955.1 Paenibacillus sp. KS-LC4
TCCCGTTCAATGAGCTGTTTATCGAATAAACGTGTCGTTAGTGCCGTAATGGAGCTTCGTCCTACACAAAATGTATCCGCAAGCTCGGAGGAATTTGTCTTTCCCTGCTTACGCAAATAACGAAGCACCGAATATTGCTCTACCGTAAGCCCATCAGGCATTGATGCTCGGAACAAGCTGCCTATCTGACGATTGATGGCTAAGTATGTCGTTTCATATCGCGCAATAATTTCCAGCATCAGTTTTTGATCTAACATCCCGATTTCTCCTTCCATTTATACTCTCTTTAAAAGGTTCCATGATGAAATAGTTCACTAGTAGAACTATATCAAACGCCTCCCAAATGTGTCAAGGCGTTGATTTTATAAAAAAGTACAACACTAAATCAAATAAGCCCGTGCGCAATCGCATGGGCTTAGAAATTTTTTCAACGTACCGCCTTCGTTATAGATTAAAAAATATTACTTCAGGATTCAAACAATAAAGAGTCCATAGGCTCCCATTTTGATGCCTTATTAGCTGGAAGCATTCCAAAAATGATTCCAATCAACATGGAGAATAGAACGCCGCCCACAATAACATACATTGGGACTAATAATGGTAATTGCGTAACTAGCGAAATTAACTTCGCTGCGCCAACTCCCAATCCAATCCCTACAATTCCACCAGCGGTAGTCAATACCGCCGATTCTATTAAGAATTGCGTCAGAATGTTGCCCCTTGTAGCTCCAAGCGCTTTACGTATTCCAATTTCCCGTGTTCGTTCTGTCACGGAAACGAGCATAATATTCATTACGCCAACTCCACCGACAAACAAGGAAATACTAGCTACCGAACCTATAATCGCTGTCATAATTCTCGTAATGGATGCGACTGAATCCTGAATTTGCTGCATGTCTAAAACAATATATTCCCCACGACCATTCTTCTCCTGATTTAGAGCGTTCAGCACTTCTATTGAGGCTTCGCCTGCTAATTGCAAAACCTCTGCGCTTTGAGCCTGAATGGTCAATGAATCTATTTTGCTTTCACCAAATAAAGATGGCCAAACGGCATTAGGAATCAGGATCTGATACGCTCCAGCATTAAAAATACTTTTTCGTTCCTTAAACGTGCCAATCACTTTGAACGCCGTGCCTTCCAGTTCTATAATTTTGCCAAGCATAGAATGATTCGGATCTAAGCGTTTCAGCGCATCCTCACTAATAAGTGCTACCTTGCGGGCCTTCTCAAACTCTCTGGCTGCAATATTCCGACCTGACAATAGCTCTGCATTATGTATACTAAAATAAAATTCAGTTGTACCATTTAACTGAACCATTAATGTCTTATCCCGATAATTCAAAGTAGAAGTAGTCCTATTATTAGCGATAACCTGCTCGATTTCGGGTATTTTCTCTAAAGCTAGCAGGGCATTTTCTTCAAAAGCCGGTACACTAGGATCATCAGAGAGAACATTCCCTTCCTCATCTACGCTTTGATATACGACTTCAAATGTATGGTTTCCGCTTCCTACAAAAAAAGTTTTAAGGGATGCACTTCCTCCCTCACCAATGGCAACAATAGCGATAACAGAAGCTACACCAATAATAATGCCAAGCATGGTCAGCACAGATCTCGACTTGTGTGCATATAGGGCAGAGAAAGCCATCAGTATGCTTTCCCTTATCAGCATGATTTCACTCTGCTATCATTAATAATTTCCCCATCCTTTAATACAATCCTTCTATTCGCATATGCTGCTACATTATTATCATGAGTCACCATTACTATCGTTCTTCCCTCTTTATTTAACATCGCAAACAGCTCCATAATTTGCTCACTCGTTTTTGAATCCAATGCTCCTGTCGGCTCATCGGCAAAAATAATCTTTGGGTCGTTGATAATCGCCCTTGCGATTGCTACTCTTTGCTTCTGTCCACCTGATAACTGATTAGGATAATAATTCTCCCGATTTCCTAAACCTACTTTATGTAGAGCCGCCCGTGCTTTTTCTTGCCGCACACGCTTGCTGACTCCTGAATATACCAATGGCAGCTCAGCGTTACGAATCGCACTTAGCTTAGAAAGCAGATGGAATTGTTGAAACACAAAACCAATGTACTGATTTCGCAACCGCGCTAATTCATTATCACTAAGAGAAAATACATGATAGCCAAAAAAATGATAGTCCCCTGACATTAGCTTCAAATCCAAAAGCCCGCATAAGTGCATTAATGTTGATTTTCCAGATCCTGAGGCTCCCATGATTGCTACAAATTCTCCTGATTCAATGGATAAATTAATATCCTTTAGCACCGGAACTTCGTTCGAACTTAACAAATACGATTTATGGACATTGTTAAGGGATAACATTAAGCTTCACTTCCATTCCTTCAACCCAAGCCACCTGAGGGTTCCTGGCAATTACTTCTCCTGCTCGAATGCCAGATACAACCTCTTCCCAGTTATCATCTATTAGGCCAATCTCAACTTCCCGTTTACGAATTGTGCCCTGTTCGACAACATACACGTATTCCTTATCATTCTCCATAAGTACGGCATCAAAAGGTACAACAACAACATTTTGTTTCGCATTCAACTCAATTTCTAAAGATACATGAAAGCCCTCTGGCAGGCTCTTGTCATGCTCTTTAATTGAGACCAGAAAAGGATAAGAGGTCACCGCGCTTACTTGACCATTACCAGCTTGAATCGGAGTATAGCTGAGAGCTTCAACAACCCCTGCCCACTCTTCTTCTGGCATTGCTTTAGCATGAATTTTAACCAATTGACCAGCTTTCACGCTAGTTGCATCAAATTCAGTTAATGTCCCTTTTATGACCGGCGTTTTAGAAGTTAGAATCCGCAAAAGCGGCCCCTCTGATTGATATTCAAGTATATTGCTTGGACTATTTATTTTAACCGTCCCTGCAACTGGGCTTACAACCTTAAAATCAGCTTCATTTTTTTTCAATGCTGCCAATTTCATTGTGTTGCTCTCTATTTCCAGCTCTGTAAATCTGATTTCACGCTTGCGTGCGGATATCTTTTTTTCAGCATTTTTTTTAGCTGTTTCCACATCAATTCCTTGTTCTAAATCCTTCCTAAATTCGTTTTCTATTTCATCAAAATTTTCTTGCTTCCCTTGCAGAGTAAGCTGTAGGCTGTTTTGAAGATTCTCAAGCTGCTCCATGTTTAGGAGCCATTCATCATTCGCATATTCAAATAAAAGATCCCCCTTCTCAACCTGAGCGCCTTCATGAACATGCCATTTTTTAATTTTCCCCATTGTTTCATCCTTGTAAATTTCAGCCTTTTCATTAGCAATAACAAGACCAGATGCAATCAATGTCTCTGATATGGTTTGTGTTGCCGCCTTTGCAGTATCAACATGGATAATTTCAGAATGGGAAGTTCCCGTTCTATTAAGTAAAAATATATTCCCTATAATTATTCCTACTATAATAACGCTTGCGACTAACATCATCCTGTTTCGTTTCATAATACCGTAGCAAGTCCCCTCCTCTAAATCAACACAACAATAACATTAATAACAAATAACACTCCCCATATTGAAAAAGATGATAACATCCCTTTTTTTATCGTCGTATGACCAATAAATGAAATTCCTAGCCCTATTAGGATATAGCTCCACAGCTCTAATAAATCTATGCTCGATAACAAATTGATTAGAAATCCGTTGGTAGTAATCTGATTTGCAAGTAATCCTAAATTGGTAATCGTACCCGTAGAAACAGGAGTAGACAGACTTAAATCTGTCCAATTCACAAATGCCAATTTCAATCCCTTGCCAATTAAAATAGGCACTTGTGCATATAATAAAACCAAAAATAGCTGCTTCTTCGTAAATGATAATTTAAATAGCTTCCCGCTAATACGCAATAAAACAAAGGTGACCAACAGAATCACAAATGCAATAATGGTTGAGAAAAAGGTTGTAATGATTTGCATCAATTGCATGACAGAGGCTGGCATTTCCAAGCCGCTTTCGCCAAGCGTTTTCTGTACTTCCTCCGTCATGAGGAGCTTATTGGACACAAAATAATTGAAGGCATAATACAAAATAAAAAAAACAAAGATAATGCCTTTCATGCGATAGGTAGGCTGTATTGCACCTAATACTTCAGCGGGGGAATATATAACTTTAATTAAATCAAATAAGCTTTGTTTTTTTGTTGCGTTTACTGGTGTAATCGAAGCTGGATTAGCGCTCACCATACTCACTCCTAATTCATGCTTTCTTTCAACTTTTACCTATACTACCGAGGTCACGAAGCCCTCTATTAATGCAGCTACTACTAGCAACAATATGATCCATCTCGTCATCCTATAGTAAAAACGCCAATCTTTTTTAGATTGAAAATAAAAAACAAACCCTTTTAAACCAATAGCACCTGCAAGTAATAATGCTGGCAGCTCAAGCACACCATGCGGCAGCAGCTTTAAGAGAAGGGTTGCTAAAGAAACTCCTTCTGCTAGTCTGCTCGCAATAACAGTCCCTATCCAAAGTCCATTAATAAATAAAACAATCAGAGTGGGCAATCCAAATAAAAATAAACCGGATGCCAGAATCGCAGCAACACCGATATTGCGTATGAAGATGCCAAGAGAAGCTTCGAATCCTGCTTTATGGTTCACTAAAATTTCAGATGATTCTAACCAGTCTTGATCGGACATAGAATATACAACGATGATCCCGCTCACTGCTCCCATTAAAAAAAAGAAAAAAGCACCCCAAAAAAAATATTGAAATTTCACATTTTCTATTTTCAAGTCATTTCACCATACTTTACATACTAAAAAATATGGGGTAAGATAAATTAAAAAATCATTTATCTTACCCCAACTCCAAAAAGATTGTTAGCCGCGCATGGTAACCCTAATTACCATGCAACTGCAGCTTTAGTGGTCATTTTCAACGTCGCTGTTCTAATAGCAACAATAAGGCCTGCGCTGATTCCAGCAGAAGCAAAAATCGAAACTAGTGCGACAACAGTGGCTCCAGCATTTATCGCGGTAACGATAACTGTAGCCCATGCAGTAGATATACCTGCATAAGCAGCCAGGTTAGCAACCAACAATTCCAACATATTTCTCACCTCCCTTCATAGCTATTAGCTGTCTGCTCCTTATTTGTTTTTAAACGTCCTGCCGGACAACACCATCAATACTACGATACAGACAATCAAAAATAATGCATATAACCAATGGCCTTGATAAATTTGCAGCCCCAGAGGCGGTAAGCCGAGCAATAAGATCATAATATATATCAGTATTTTTGTATTTTTCGATTTTGCTTTACTCATATGAATTCTCCTTTATGTCTTGATTTGAGAGACATAGTATTGCTCCAAGGAATTACTTTGTTCCAACACCTCGGATAAGCTGCTTTTATCTAATAAACGCCCCTCTTTAATTAAGATTACTTCGTCACAAAATTTCTCGGCAATCTCAAGTTGATGCGTGGATAGCAAAATAGCTCCTCCTTTAGCAGCGTAATCCATAAATATTTCACGAGCCAATATTGAATTATGCGGATCTAACCCCGATATATACTCGTCCAATAATAATATTTTGGGTTGCTTCAATAATGCGACAAGCAACGCTAGCTTCTTCCTATTTCCAAGCGAATAGTGTTTGATTCGCTTGGAAATTTCTGAGGAAAACCGAAATCTCTCAATTTCCGCTGCTAGCTGACTATCTGTCATTTTTAACTCGAATAATTCCATTGAAAATTGAATATATTCCATTCCGCTCAATTCATCATACAATAACGGGTAATCCGCAATTATGGAAACTTGACTCTTTGCTTTTTTCCAATCTTCATGTATAGAAATTCCATTAATTAATATTTCTCCCGACGTTGGCTTCATTAGCCCCGCTGCCATATGCAAGGTTGTCGTCTTCCCGGCACCATTCGGCCCAAGAAACCCGAATATTTTCCCTTTAGGAACCGTTAAAGACAAATCGGACACGATCGTTTTGTCATTCATTACTTTATTGACATTAGACAGTTGCAAGCTCATGATATTCACCTGTTTTTTTATAAATTAAAATCATCAATATACGGCCGGCTGTTGTGCTTTCTTCTGACATAAAGCAAGCTTCCTATCCAAACTGCTAATATCGCAATTGGAGAAACTACAAACTGGATAATGAGAAAAGACGTTTTATCCATATAATCTGCAATATAAAAGGCCAACGGCAGCAATAAACAAGGAATAACAAAACTAAGCATGCACATTCTAACTATCGTGTTCACTGTTGTCCTGTCCGTGAACTCATCTAGCTGTTCTTTATTGATGAAATTGTAATGCGGACTCATAAAGCCAGCTATTTGATGGATAACTGCGAAGCATAAGTAATTAACGATATGAACAAAAATCATCATTGCATATCCAGCACGACCTCCAAGAATAATAAACACAATCTCGCACAACACAAATTGCGGCATAGAAATAATTAAAAATAATTGGAGCTTCTGTATAAATACACTCCATATCGTTTGACCAGAGGATACATACAACGAAATTTTTTTCCCATCACTGTCCAAGGAGAAATGCCCCAAAAACGAATCGAACAATAGAGCAGACAGCTGGAATATGACGATATACGACACCATAGTTGTGACTAAAAAATAAACTTTATCCGATTCCGCGTATCTGATTAAGGAACTACATGCCCCAATTAACCCCCAAATTAGCATTCCCCCAAACAATCCGGAAGCACGCTGCAGCGTATAGGAATCCCGACAAAAAACTTTAACTCGTGCAATGATGATTTGTTTATTCATCCGAACGAGTCCCTTTGCAAGAGCCAAAAACATTTTTTCCAGCCAAATAGGTTTTTCAATGGCTCTCGTAGACATTTGCCTATCAGCCATTCTAGCTAGTAGAAATACAATAAATAAGGACGTTGCTATCCATGCGCTCCAATATATCCAACTGATGAATTCACTGCTGGCAACAGCTATTCGAGACATGAAATTGTGCGGCCAATATTTCCAAAGGAATATGTCGAAAATATAATTTAATCCTTGCTGTAAAATCTGTCGCCCTTCGAAGAGCCATTGCTCATATGCTTTTTGATTAATTACTCTCCCTAAAATAGGAAAAGTATTTATCCAAGGCGATACTACCTTTCCCAAAAAATAACCAGCTGCCAAAATGGCTGCTTTTAACAATAACGATTGTATGATTATGTAGTTAAAGTATCTTTCATTCCTCGTTTTCCTAATAGTCAAGTAATTATGAATGATAGCTATGAGCTGTGTTTGAACAATATAGGTAACTATAATGATCACAAATGTTACTAGTCCTTGCAAAAATAAAGGTTTTGTCACAAAGAGTATGGCGACTAAAAATGGGATCAGGCTTGTAAATAAGCGTTTAATATTCCAAACCATCTGTTCATAGAACAAAATGAATTTCTTATCTTGATTGTTCCAGTAGACATTTTGGAAAAGATAATCATCACCATTATTGAGCTCCCATTTTGAAGCCTGAATTCCTGAGAAAATTGAAAAAGCACAAAATTGAACGAAAAAAATGGTCCAAATGACGTTCATTTTTCCTTGAACAGTTAGCGCACTAATTCCATTAATGAGATTTTTAATTTCTTCATTGTTTAAAAAAGTAACTACTTCACTTAAATTGTCGCTATGAAGAATAAAAAGAAAAATTACAGCAAAGTAAATTGCAAAATTAAAGAAATTTTTGAATAATTCTAAAAATAGAATGAGTATGAATTTAATTGTTATTTTACTCCATTCGTTTCTCCAACGAATTTTCAACCTCCACTTGAGCCACACCAACAATGAAATATCAGCCATCTCCATACATTTTTAGTGTTTTTTCCATTAACTTCATAAATAATATTATTACAAATTTAAGTAACTGTCAACCATTTTCCCAATTTTAAATAAGTATTTTTCATATCTAATTACAAATAGCTAGATTAAATATTGTTATGTTTGAATCAATAGAATCCCTTCGCATAGGTCTGTCGAAAAAAACAGAATGCTGTCTATTAACAATTATATATTATAATTATAATTGTTATATTTTAAATTAAAAAGAATAATTCCAGAATCACTTTTTACCAATCCATTTTATCCACTTAAGCTCTTGGCTTGCTTTTACATCGTTCAGCAAAAAGAAAAAATCTATCCCTCATTACAAATAGGCTGCGTACAGGTTCTGTTATGCCCCTTTACGCAGCCTATATTGCAACTCTCAAGCTTTTCCCTGCACTGTATGTCTTATTAAGCCGTCAGCTTAAGCTGTTTGATCGGTAGAAGCAGTTGCCGCTGCCTCCGTAGTTTCTGTTGCTCCATCACGCTTCCCATGCTTGCCTTGACGTCCCTTTCCATCGCCTTCCGGCTTCTTAAACTCGCCATTAACGAGCAGGGTAACATGCTCCGTGAGGGCAGCGATTCTCTCATCATATTGTTCCTGTGTCAGCTTGCCATCCGTGAGGGCTTGATCAAGCCTCGCTTGTTCCTCACTGCGTTTTTGGTCAATTACCTTCTGTACGTCTACGCCTTTTTCAGTCGCAATGGCAGCCAGCGATTTGCCATCCTTCAGCTCCGCTTTTAGCTCATCGACTGTCACGCCAAAAACGGTCGCTGTTTCCTCGCTTGCGAGGCCGCCTTTACCAAATTCGGCTTTGCCACCGTCACGCTTTCCACCTTCACCGCCAAGTCCAGCTTGGCCATTCGAATCCAATATTTTATCAGCTATTGCTGAGCTATCCCATTGTTTATCCGCTTTAGCTGCATCGAGCGTCTTGTCCGTATTGTCGCTTTCAAGCTTCTCCTTCCGAGCAGCTGCTGCTGCATCAATCCATTCCACCAGCTTGGCCTTCAGCGTCTCACGATCTACGCCCTGAGCGGAAGCGACCTCTGCGAGCGTTTGCGTTTTGAGCTGTGTATCCAGCGTCGCTTCGTCAAGCTTCAAATATTCAGCAAGCTGCGTTTTCCACTGTCCAAAACCAGAAAATCCGCCCTTATGCTTGCCTGCTTCACGCACTTTTCCGCTTCCTTCCGCATTGCTTTGCGCGCTTGTATCCGTTGAAGCGGCATGAATAGCCGGTATGGCCAGCGCACCTCCGCCTACTACCAGCGATAATGCGATTGCGCTTGCGACGATTGTTTTCGTACCCTTCATGACTGTATTCCACCTTTCAGTTGAATTTGCCTTACATTTCTATCATAGGCATCCATTCTTAGCTCAGTTATAAACCCAGCTGAATATTTCCTGAAAATCGTGAGGATTCATTCATAAAAAAGCAAAAAAAGGCGGAGCCTCAGCAGCTCCGCCTATATCCTATACGATCGTATTTCCCGTTCTTTCTGAAAATGAAGCCTTCAGCCCTACGCCGTTACAGGCGCCCCCAGCTGCAATTGATACATCGCGAAGTATTTGCCGCTATGCTCCATCAGTTGATCATGGTTGCCCCGCTCAACGATCTCGCCATGATCCAGCACCAGAATTTGATCGGCCTGACGAATCGTTGACAGACGATGGGCAATAACGAACGTGGTGCGCCCTTTTTTGAGTACATCAAGCGCCCCCTGAATAATCGCCTCTGTCTCGGTATCAATGCTCGCAGTCGCTTCATCCAAAATCAAAATCGCCGGGTCATACGCAAGCGCCCGGGCAAAAGAAATCAGCTGGCGCTGGCCCGCAGACAGCGTGCTGCCCTTCTCGATAACCGGCGCATCAATACCGCCGGGAAACTGCATAAACATCTCGTACGCCCCAACATCGCGCAGCGCCTGCTCTACCCGCTCCCGGCTAATGTCCGGGTTGCCTAGACTGACGTTCGATGCAATCGTTCCCGTGAACAGGAACGGGTCCTGCAGCACGATGCCCATATGCTGGCGCAGCTGCTGCTTCGGAATATCACGCACATCGCGTCCATCAATTAAGATGCTGCCCTGCTTTAAGTCATAGAACCGGAACAGCAGGTTGAGAATCGAGCTTTTGCCAGAGCCGGTATGCCCTACGAGCGCCACCGTCTCGCCCTGGCGAGCGATGAAGGAAATATTTTTGAGCACATTATCGTCTTTTTTATAGGCGAAGGTGACATCCTTAAACTGCACTTCGCCCTTGTAGCGCTCGATTTTACCGCTTGCAACGTCAACGCCCTCTTCATCCATCAGCTTGAAAACACGCTCCGCCGATACACGTGCCGTTTCCAGATTGGAGAGCTGGTTCACCACGCCGACAATCGGCTGGAACATCCGATTCATGAGATCAATAAAAGCATACAGCGTACCGACGAGCAAAATCGTACCGAACCAATTGCCCCAGAACATCCAAATGACAACCAGAAACATAATGTTGCGGATGACCTGAACCATATTATGCGAGGTGATAGAGTTTAAATGAAGCAGCTTGTTTTGATATTTGAAATAATGATTGTTCAGCTCATCAAATTCTTCCATTGTCTCTTTCTGACGGCGGAAAGCCTGAATGATTGGCATCCCCTGAATAGCTTCATTGATCATGCCGTTAATTTCGCTCAGCTTAGCTCGAATAACCTTATTGTAATGCGCCGCAAAGCGGCGATATACCTTGATCCATACGAGCAGCAGCGGTACTAGCGGCAGTGCGAACAACGCCAGTCTCCAATCGAGAAAGAACAACGCTACATAGATCGCCGACATATAAATGATGGCTGAGAAAAAGTTGGCCAATACCGAAACATACAGCTCCCGCACCGCCTCGGTGTCATTCGTAATGCGTGATACGACTTGGCCTGCGGCCAGTGTATCGTAATAATTGACGGGCAGACGCTGCGTATGCTCGAATACATCATTACGCATACGGCGAACGATGCTGTTGGCTGACGTCTGCAGCAGCAGCCTTTGGCCATAAGTCAACAATCCGCCTATGAGCAGCAGCGCGCAATAAAGCACCGCAAGCTTAATAATGCCAGGTGTTTCTGGCTTGTAGAAGGCGAACAGCTCTTTTGCAGACAGGGCGGTTACGGGGAAAACAGCCACCTCTCCTGTCGCTTTGCTCGTAAGGGTCATCTGCTCACCCTCTACCTTGCGTTTTCCATCCTCGAAGGGAAGCTTCCCTTCAAGCCAATAAAACGTTCTTCCCGACTGCAATATCCGCACACTGTCACCCTGCGGCTCTCCTGCCGACAGATGATCCTCGCGTTTGTACCATTTTCCATTATGCTCAACCGCGAAGCTGTCTTGCTTCGCCGTCTCATACCATGTCTTCTCAATGCCAAGTATGTTTTGGTCGATCATGCGCTTGGCAATGAACGGTCCCGCGAGCTCCGCGGTTACCGCTAACAGCAGCAGCACAAGAGCTCCAATAATCGGCTTCTTATATAGCATGGCGTATTGAAACAATCGTTTACCTGCTAAGCCCATTGTCCCTAGCGCCCCCCATTTCCTTTGCTTTTCTTACGTTGTATATTAGGACTCAATAATCGACTCCAGCTGCTGGCGATCATATTGCTCCTTGTACCAGCCGCCCGCTTGCAGCAGCTCCTCATGAGTGCCCTCCTGCACAATGCGGCCCTCATCTAGTACAATAATCCAATTTGCATGCTGAATCGCGGACAGGCGGTGTGTCGTAATAAGCGTCGTTTTGCCGGCACGTTCTGTGCGGATGCCCTCGATAATTTCCGCCTCTGTCTTACCGTCCACAGCAGACAGCGCATCATCCAGCATTAAAATTTCCGGATCAGCGATGAGCGCACGCGCAATACTCACACGCTGCTTCTGTCCGCCAGACAGGGCAACCCCCTTCTCACCGACCATCGTTTCCAAGCCTTCAGGCAAAAACTGAATATCCTTGGCGAAGGAAGCCCGTTCCAGCGCACGCTGTAAATCCGCTTCGCTCGCCTCTCCCTTCTTCCCAAACCATATATTATGGCGAATGGAACGGGAGAACAGCACGGGCTGCTGCGGCACATAGCCGATCCAGCCGAGCAAGCGCTCCATTTCGAGCTTCTCAATGGGCACATCCGAGACGGAAATCGTTCCTTGTCCAATTGGATATTCACGAAGCAGCTGCTTGAGCAAGGTCGTTTTGCCACTTCCTGTGCGGCCGACGATACCTAATGTCTCGCCTTTGCGAATCGAGAAGGAGACATTAACCAAATTATCAACCTTCGACGAAGGATAACGGAAGGTCACCTTACGGAAGGAAATCGTCTCCGGCTCTTCTACTGCAATTACCTCTGATGCATCCTTTACATCCGGTTTGTAATTTAGTGATTCGTTAACCCGATCAAGCGAAGCATTGCCCCGCTGCATAACGTTAATCAATTCTCCGATCGCCAGCATCGGCCAGATCAGCATACCCAAGTAAATATTAAACGAAACGAGCTCGCCCAGTGTAATTTCACTTTTGAACACCATGTAGCCGCCATAACATAAGCCGATCAAATAGCTGAGGCCAATAAGAATTTTCATCGTCGGCTCGAACAGCGCATCAATGCGGGCAACCGCAATATTTTTCTCATAAACCTCGTCCGTCTTGCGGCTGAACTGCTGCTGGCTCGCTTCCTCCTGTACGAAGGCACGAATGACGCGCACCCCAGACACCGCCTCCAGCACCTGGTCATTCAGCTCGCCGAAGGAGTCCTGAGCCTCCATGAAGCGGCTGTGAATTTTGCCGCCGAAATAGCTCATCGCCAGCGCCATAAGCGGCAGCGGCAGCAGGGCAACAAGCGTCAGCTTGAAGCTAATTGTCGCAATCATCACCGCAAGAATGGTGAACATAAAGAAGGTCGAGTCAATGAGCGTCAATATGCCGAAGCCTGCCGTGGTGGAAACAGCCTTCAAGTCATTCGTGGCCCGAGCCATCAAATCGCCAGTACGATTACGCTCAAAAAAGGTCGGCGACATTTTCATAAAATGCTTCATCAGTTGGGAGCGCATAATACGCTCCAGAAGGAACGACCCGCCGAATAATTGATAAAACCAAATATAGGACATGATATAACCTACAATTGTTATAGCAATCCAGCCGCCAATGATGAAATAAAACTCTTTGTCAGCAAGTGAACCCTGCGCAATGCCATCAATGGCATATCCCGTCATCCAAGGCGGAATAATATCCAATACGCCAACCAAAATGAGCAGCACGCCCGCTATCGCGTAGCGCTTCCAATCCATTTTGAAAAACCATCCAAGCTTCTTAAGTACGATAAACATAGCGCTGCTTTGATACCTCCCCATATCCATCCAAACGTTTATTTTTCCCATAAAAAAAGGAAACGCATCGGTTACACGATACGCTTCCTTCGCAAGCATCATCGACCTCAAGCGGGTCGAAGGCATTGAAAAAGGCGCACGGCTGCATCGAACGCAACCATACGCCTTTGATTTATGGGAAAGCTCCCTTATTCATCAAAGAGAATTAACGCACGGATGGATTACGCTCATTAAATTATTATTTACAATAGCAAATTCTGTTGTGAGATGTGCAGTAAATTTACGCATGAGTCATAATCCTCCTTTCAAGTTGTTTAATCTTCTGCCACTTTAACATCGCTTGTAAATGCTGTCAATACCTAATTTTGAAAACAGTTGTGCCCATTTTTCAGATTTTCAAGGTTTATTTTATCTTAATAAGCATTTTACCCCATAAACCCTCTAAATATTGCATGAAAAAGTGTCGAATTTGCAGGATAGCAGGAAGGGTCTGTCGAAGCTATTCAGCTAGCTATCTAACGGAAGGCATCATTATGGAAAAGAGGCAGATATGTTCAGTCGATCTTCATTACCCCACCATGACTCATCAAGCTGGTATCGCATTATGCTCAATGTGTACTGGGTATTGTGTATACTAGCACTTACCTGTCAATACACGATATTTGCTCTCCAAAATAATGCTAGTGATGAAACCTTTTTCTCCAGCCAACTATTTTCATATGACATTCTGATACAAAACATCCTTTTGCTTGTCGTTATGGCATCCCTTGAGCTCATTATTCGCTATGCAAACCGCTTTATTGAAAAAGCACTTATTATCGGCGCTCATCTTATTACGATGAGCTTCTTATTTTTTTTAAACGCCCAGCTTTTGGCGGCTCCCACTCTGCTGCTGCTTCCAATGCTGATTACGGTGCTATTTTTGCGGCCTTATTATTTATTTGTTTCTTTGCTCGTTTCGTTGATTTATCTATTTTATATTTATTTTTCTTATTATTATGATGAAGGATTTACTAATATCGATAACCTCTTCTTCGCGGGCATTCTAATTGCAACAGCACTAGTAGGCTTCGCAATTATCCATCGGGCGAGAGGCTTGCTTGTCACGCTCAACCGTACGCTAAAATCCGAGCAGGAGCTGCTAATCAAAAATATCGTGATGGATCGCATGTCGAAGATCGACCCGCTTACCGATCTTTATAACCATAAAACATTTCATGAATATGTGGAAAAACTCATTGAACACCAAGAAACTAACCCGTTCAACTTTCAGCTCGCGATTATAGATATCGACAACTTCAAGCATGTCAATGATACTTACGGGCATTGGGTTGGCGATATTACGCTTAGGCAGATGGCTGCGACGCTGATGAAGCACTTGAAAACCGATGATTTTGCCGCTCGTTATGGCGGGGAGGAATTTATACTCATTCTCCATGAAGAGAGCCTGGAGAAGGCGCTTGCGCTCGTTGAGGAAATTCGCGTGTCCATTTCCCAGACCAAAATTGCCGAAATGGACAATCATTCCGTCACTGTAAGCATCGGCTTGCATGAGCATCTCCCTGGCGAATCCAAAGGGACGAGCTTCCAGGAAGCGGATCAAGCCCTATACGAGTCGAAAAATAGCGGCAAAAATAAAACGACTATCCGATAACTTGCCCGGATAGTCGTTTTTGTGCGAGCCGACGTCTAGCGCACGCTTCCTCTACGCGCCATAAACACATAGAACAGCACAGCGAATATGCTTGATGCTGCAATAACGATGCCCATCGGCAGCGCCGTGTGGCTGCCGCCCAAGCCTACCATCGGCGCAGCAATGGCGCCAATGACGAAGGATAGCAAGCCGATTAGCGCTGAGGCGCTTCCGGCTGCTTTGCCTTGACTTTGCATCGCCAGCGTAAAGCTCGCCGTCTGGATGACGCCGACGCTGGATACGACGAAAAATAGCGGAATAAGAACAGCAATCAGCCCAAGATCAGCTAATATGACAAGCAGCAGCGAAACACCGCCAATGGATGCCATGCTGAGCCCAACGATGAGCAGCTTCTTCTCGCTCACCTTGCCGGCGAGCCTGCCAGCCGTTTGGCTGGCAATAATGATGCCAACACCATTAATAGCAAAGCATATACTGAACATCTGCGGCGAGACGCCAAATATTTCCTGCAATACAAACGGAGAGCCCGATATGTAAGCGAACATCGCTGCGGTTACAAAACCTTGAGAAAGCGCATAGCCCATAAATACACGATCCCGAATTAGTGTGCCGAAAGTGCGCAGCGTGCTTTGCAGCCCACCCTTTAAGCGATTTTGCTCCTGTAGCGTCTCCCTAAGTCCAAGCCATGATGCCAACAGCATGACAACCCCAATTGCGCCAAGCACAAGAAAAACACCGCGCCATGATGTCCATTGCAGCACTTGTCCGCCTGCTATCGGTGCCGCAATCGGCGCTACCCCGTTCACCAGCATAAGCAAGGCGAAAAACCTCGTCATTTCAGAGCCTTCATACATATCCCGAACAATCGCTCTAGACAACACAATGCCGGCTGCCCCGCCCAAGCCCTGCATGAGCCGCAGCAGCACGAACGTCTCAATTGAAGGCGCGACGATACATAACACCGAGGCTACAACGTATACGATAAGTCCAATCATAAGCGGCTTTTTTCTGCCAAAAATATCGCTTAAAGGCCCTATGATGAGTTGGCCCACCGCAATGCCAAGCAAGCAGGCTGTCAGACTCAGCTGCGTCATGGATGTGCCCGCGCCAAAATAATTCGCCAGCTCCGGCAATGCCGGCAAATACATATCAATGGATAACGGAGCGAAGGAAGCTAATGCGCCAAGCAGCAGCGCCATCCGAATGCGCCCAGAGGAAGTAGGCTGTTGGATCGAAGTCAACACCTGTCGTTTCATCAAATTGTCTCTCCATTTCTATCTTCCATTTACGTGCCTACATTCTGTAACAATTATAATTACAACAGACACTAGGTGTCAATGCTTGGGCATTAGGACAACAGAGCATAGACATTAGAGCATTAAGAAGATCGGTGGACTTAGCCTGCCCGATTTCCCAAAGAAAGGGCGCCCAATTGGACGCCCTTCGCTTGAATCCGCCCTATACTGGGCAAATTCGATTATTTGATTTATTCCGCTACCGGAATGCTGTTTTTCGCCCGATTTATATCATTGGAGTTGACGAGTTGCGGCAGCATCTTCTCCGACTCTTCCATAGGAGAATTACATTGCAGACAAGTGGGCGTCTGCTCGAACGAAAAGTTTGCACGCATCCAGCCATTGCAAACATCACTCGTACAAGCCCATATTTTCGTGCTGACCTCAGGGACTTCCTCTTGAAACTTTTTCCGACTATAGATCGTCAACGCCTCCTTTAATTGGACATGCTATTGCCATGATAATCCTGTTCCTGCTTCTAGCGTTTGATAAATCACGTAATTCCATACATAGGAATTTAACGCCAATGATTACCAGACGCTTCCAGCCCAAGCATTGAATCGTTGTACATCTGATCGGTAAGATTGATTAAAAAAACAAAGCACCCTGTCCTTCATTCCCATAAAGGATATATATGCAGCAGCGAGCGATTTTATTAAAATATTAAGAAAGTATAAGTTTTCTCTTTATACTTAGCTTATATTTGAACTTGGCCCCTCTTTACAGCTTGTAGCCGTAGCTTTGTGGAATATATTCAATCATCGCTTTCGCCTTGAAAGCAAGCTTGCGTTCAACCGCTTGAAAGCTGACGGATTGCTCCTGTACGTAGAACCAAATTTTGACCGTCGGCTTATCCTCATGCTCTTGGAAAAGAAAGACGTTCAGCTCTTCCTTCCACGCAAGCAGATGGCTCAAATCAAGCTCCGGCGGCGTTGTGACCGTGAACGCCCATAAATCATCAGCCTGCTCAATTTGATAATGAACGTCATACTTGCTGGAATCTACAAAGGTTCTTCCTCCAACCGCATGCTTGATTAGTAACGTTTCCTTCATCGCTTTCTCCCCTCGCGCAGAAAATTCCGTCCTTAAGGCATATCAATGAGCATGACGAAGGTATCTTCCTTCGCCTTGATTAGAATTTCTGGTTCAAACTCCGCACGAAGGCTGTCCTTCGCCATCATATTAATGTTGTTGACGTCGGCAGCGCCCTCGATCAGCATCAAAAATACACGCCTGCCTGCCTTTTGACTGTAATAAAGACGTTTACCCGCCTCAACACGACCCAGATGAATCGACATATCCTGATGAATCATCGCTGTGCCATTCGTCCCCTCCGGCGTGACAATCGGCAGAAAAGCATTGACCATCTTCTCCTGATCATACCGAAGCACCTCGTAGGATGGGGTCAATCCGCGCTCACGAGGCATAAACCACAGCTGTAGAAAATGTCCCTCCTCGGTTTCCGAGTCATTGTATTCTGCATGAACAATGCCTGAGCCGGCTGTCATCCGCTGAATTTCCCCGGCAGTGGTAACCTCCATATTGCCCAAATTGTCCTCATGCTTGAGGCGGCCCTTCAACACAATGGTCACTATTTCCATATCGCTATGAGGATGCGCTCCGAAGCCGCGGCCCGGCGCAATCTCATCTTCGTTGCATACACGCATGACGCCGAACTGAGCGTTATCCGGATCAAAATATTCACCGAATGAGAAGCTGCGCGCGCCCCTCAGCCATCCAATATCAAAAAAGTTCCGCTCGTTCGCAGGATAACGCTTAATCATCGTGCAAGGCCTCCTTTTTTTCACTTAACTGTCCGCATGCCAAACCATACCTTACACTTATTGTATCATACTTCATTCAAAACTGTCCCATGAAGCTCCTCATCTTCTCTGCGCACGGCTTTTCATTCCGCTTGGAGGCTTCAACCAGATCGAATTAACATTTCTCTACAGCGTGGTCCTTTGCAATAAAATAAAAAAAACGCCCCGAGGGTTGAGAGGCCTCCGGAACGTCTATTAGGTGTAGAGCTTAAGATTTTGCAGAAAGCTTTTTACCTTTTGCTTTCTTCGGCGTCGGCGCTTCAGCCTCTACTACCGGCATAACTGGCGTTATGGGCATCGGGTACAACCGCTTCGAAAGCATAGTTTGTAAAATCATGAACACTCCGCCAACAACCCAATAAAGCGGTACAGCAGCAGGTGCGGTAAAGGAGAAAATACCCATCATAATCGGTGAAAGGTAACCAATCAGCGCCATCTGTTTTTGCTGGGCGGGGTCCATGCCGATTTGAGACACGCGGAACTGCACATAATAGATGGCAGCGGCGAGAAACGGCAGGATATGATCCGGCGTACCAAGCTGGAACCAGAGAAAGGAGTGTTCCGCAAGCTCCGGCGTCATTTTGATTGCATAATACAATCCTGACAAAATCGGCAGTTGAATAAGCATCGGAAGGCAGCCAATGGCAAGCGGATTAAACTTGTGCTCGCCGTACAGCGCCATCGTTTCCTTCTGCATATTCGACTGTGCTTCAGGCGATTTGTCGTTTTTGTATTTTTCCTTGATTCGGTTAAGCTGCGGCTGCATGACGCTCATCTTCTGCTTCATTGCCTGCTGACTCTTGGATTGGCGAAGCATAAGCGGAAGCAGGGCCAGACGAATAAGCAACGTAATCGCAATAATCGCCATGCCAAAACTGTCGTTAAAAAACTGCGCAATGTGTTGAATTAAATAAGAGATGGGGAATACGACGTAATGGTTGAAAAACCCTGGTGTCGCCGAGTCAACTGTTCCATTCGGCGCACCGCAGCCGCTAATGACGAGCAGCAGCCCGATAATAAGGATAAAGCGGTATTTTTTAAGCAATTCCATTGTATATTTAGATAACATATATATCCTCCTCGTTTGTTTGGATGTTGCTTCACAAACGAGGAGCTGCAATCTGTGGGATCACCATCAGGCGCTTCTTTTCTTTTTACTTTACGTACAAGCCATAGGGCAACGGTATGAGCCCGCTGAACCGTTGGTAATATACGTGCAGGTGCTGACATATGAACCTTGCCTTGCGACCAGCGGGACGGCTCGCTTGCAGCATGAAAAGTGAAATACGCTGCATAGGCGAACGTGCAGATAATGCTTACAGAGAAAAAATACGGTATAATATCATGCAGCTCAAGCAGCTTCTTCACCTCCAGACTCAAATCGGTTACTCTTGTAGTATAAAGCAACCATTCCTCATATTCCCTCGTCTAAAGTCTAGGTACAACCTGCACCAGAGACTGTTATAGCGAGGAGCTCGCAGGCGATAAAATAGATCTAGTCATTATTATACTGGGAGGTTAGCTATTTTGTATATCACCTTGGTTCATCTTACGCTTGGTTGTTTATTCCTAGCGCTGCTGTTGTCTTGGATTGCCGGAAATAAGGCCTCCTCCCTGCTCTACAGCAAATCCGAGCAGCAGCTGCACCAGCGTGCCAAAAACTTGATTATTTGGACAATTGTATTGTCCATCCCAGCAGCAGCGGCATTGGGCGGAGTCGTCACCATGGCCGTCAAGCTGCCGCCGGATTACGATTTGGGCATGCTCATCTGTGTACCAATCCTGACCCTTTCGCTAGCGTTGTTGTGGGCTAGAAGCATTCCAAAGCTGCTCAGAATGCGCAAAAATACAGGACGGAAGTCCAGCGATCCATTGCCGGTACGCATGCTATATCGCGCTTCAGAGCCCGCGTTCATCTTGCCTTACCAGCTGCTGTCGCTCTGTACGCTAACGATCTTTTATCTGACCTTATCCGTCGCTGTATCGCTGCATTCTATGCCGCTTGCTCTCCCGCTTTCGATGCTCGGCTTCGCTGCTGCCGTTCTCTGGATGATTCACGGCGAACGCAGCAGCAGGGTGACCTTGCCGAAAGCAAAGCTCCAGCGCCGTCCAAGCGAGCGCATGGTACGCAGGCTGGCTGTAGCCATTGCTATTGTGCTGCTTGCAGGAACTCCTTATTACACTGCTTTTGACAAAATAGACTTGCCGGAAGCGCTCACCATGACCAACAGCGCCGACAACCTGCACTCATTCGGCTTTTACATTGAACAATAACGGAGCCGCAAGCGCCTTCCTTCTAAAAGCACATCAGGTCAATCCTGTGTTATGCATAAATGACATCGCTCCACTCAAAAATAACCCTCGCCTAATAAGGCGGGGGTTATTTGATGCTAAAGAAAAACCATTCAGTTGTGCTATTTATTAGCATGCGGCACTCTCCGAAGCAAAATCCCAAAGCGGGGAATGGGTAAAGCCCTCCTTAGCCCGTACAACATAAAACGGAGAAGCACCCTGCAATCCCGCACTTACGCTGCGGAAGCGGTCAGATACCTCCATGACGATCTTATGCTCGCCTGAAGCATGGTCGGCTCCTGCGGCAACTGCCGCATCATAACCAAAGCTGCTGGCGAAGTGGATCGCACGCACCCGAATATCTGCTGCGCAAAAGACTCGAAGCATATCTGCCGAGCGATCTGTGCTGTTGTCATTTACAAAAATCAGTTCGTAATTCTCGCCAATGGGCGGAATGATTCGTTTTAGCCGCTTGTAGGTGTCGTAAAGCATTTGCTCATCATTATACACAGGAATGACTACGGAATAAGTGACTGGCTCACGCATAACAGGTCCCCTCCCGGCTTCGAATGCTGCTTTAACAGCTTATCCATCTACTATACATGATTTTGCTTAAGATTCCCTTAATTCTAACTGATCATTTTTCATAAATTTATGATGAATTTTGTCGGATTTCTCCTTATCCACCCAAAGCAAACCAAGTTTCCACCTGCTTGAAATAGAGATGACCATCGGGCCATGGCTGAAAATGCAAATCCATTCGCGCTTCGCTCCAGTCCTCAGGCGTTCCACTTGTCGTTAGCTTGCGCGGCAGCGCTGGCTCCTCCACAACAGCCGGAAATTCTTGATAGCCGAATAGCAAATTTTCGTGCAGTGCAATGATTTCATATTTTGGACCATAAAACGCGTGCTCCTCTTGCAGCTGGTAGTGGAAATAAATGTAGCTCGCCACCATCTCCGGCTTCAAATGCGCCACGCGACCGACACGCCGCTCCACCGCTGCCTTGCGCCGCCAATGCTCTTGGCTTGCTGGCGCATTGAAATGGAAAACATCAATCATTGGAATCCATAAGCGCTTCTCGGCTTGTCCGGGCCATGGCTCCAAATAACTGCCAAGCTCACGCATGAGCTCCTCGGGCGCTGGCGGTTTATCCATCAGGCTTTCTACGTATAAAAAAAGATTCCGCTCCCATTTAAACAAGGCCGCCGTCATGAATTTGCCTTCCTCAACCCAAGGAAGCAGTTGCTCTCTCAAGAGCTCCACAGAAGCGAGCGCTTTCATTTCTTCGTCGGCAAGCAGCTGCGCCCGTGCTATTACTCTTTCCATCGTCGTCCCCCGCTATCTTATGCTATATTAAATGCCAAGCGTGCTTCTGCCTAATTGCACGAATTAAACGTTGAACGGAGTGACTTAAGCTTATGAAGTATAAACGTCTCGGCAATAGTGGACTAAACGTATCCTCTCTCGGCCTTGGTACCAATTCCTTCGGCTCGCGGGCGGATAAGCAAAGCTCTATCTCTATTATACATGCTGCGCTTGACAGCGAGATAAACTTTCTGGATACTGCCAATATTTACTCAGGCACCGCATCCGAGACCATTATCGGCGAGGCGCTTAAAGGTCGAAGGCATGAGGCCGTAATCGCCACTAAGGCCGGTCTGCCTCGCGGCCAAGGCGCAAATGAGCGCGGCTCGTCCCGCTATCATTTGCACCTTGAGCTGGAGCAGAGCTTGCGGCGGCTGCAGACGGATTATGTGGATTTATACCAAATCCACACCTTTGATCCGGGGACGCCGCTGGAAGAAACGCTGCGAGCGCTCGATGATATGGTGCGAGCCGGCAAAGTGCGCTACATCGGCGCATCGAACTACGCGGCCTGGGAGCTGATGAAGGCGCTCGGCATCAGCGACCGCCTGAGCCTGAATCGCTATGTGTCGATTCAGACCAGCTATTCGCTCGCCGACCGGACGCCGGAGCGCGACATTACACCGCTATGCCTCGATCAGGGCGTCGGCATTATCCCTTATTTTCCGCTAGCCGGCGGCCTGCTGACCGGAAAATACAGCGAGCAGCAGAGCGCACCGCAAGGGTCGCGACTGGATAAAAACCCGGAATTCGCCCGCTTCTTCACAGGCGAAGGCTTCACGCTAAGCCGCAAGGTCGGCGAGCTTGCGGCTGAGGCGGACTGTACGCCGGCTGCGCTTGCCCTGCACTGGCTTATGCAGCAGCCAGCGGTGGCAAGCGTTATCGTCGGCGCGACGAGCGCAGCTCAGCTCGAGGCCAATCTAGCTTCAGCCAGCCTGCAGCCTGAGCCGACCATTCTGGAGCGGCTGGATGAAATCAGCCTGCGCTTTAAATATGGCGAGCCATTTGCGCTTTACAGGCTAAGTTAGACCAGAGGTTCGAGGCCTCCGCCATGATAAGCTGTACCTAGGGTTCCTCCAACATTTTAACGAAAATAACGCTGAGCCTTCGGATGTGATCGGCTTAGCGTTTTTTCTTTCTCTATGCCCACTAATCTTCTATCGTTAAGCAAAATCGCGATTAGTTTAATTGTCGATTTTTGTTTTGAACGGTATGTGGTGCATAAGCGCAAAGAAAGACGCGTACGCCTTCAGTGATGATACGTTTGGTTTGTTCCTCCTCTAATGTCCCGGTTTTTCTAGGTTGATTAAATACCAATAAAATCGTTAATGCAGCGAAGTGCTTTGCAGCCATTTTAGGATCAAGCACATCGAGCAATCCTTTTTGTCCAAACTCTGTAAACCTCCTGATAATTCCCTCTTCAGTTGCGTTATCCAGCCTTTCAAAAAACGAGTCTGGCAGGTTGGAGGCTTCCACCATAACCAGACGGATCAAAGCCATGTAATCGGACGAACCGTTCGCAGAAGCTACGATTTGTTCGCAAAATAAGATGAGCGCCTGCTCCAGATCCTCGAATTCCCATAGGTGGTCTGAAATCCCTTGCTCAATCATGTCCAGAACCGCCGAACTGGATTCTTCCACAACGGCAAGCAGTAGATTCTGTTTGTCGCCATAATAATCATAAACTGTCCGTTTGGAAACTGCCGCTTTAGCTGCGACCGCATCGACGCTGGAACGATCAAACCCATCTGAAAGAAACAGTTCTCGTGCCGCCGCAATAATTTTAGCTCGTTTGTCTGAAGAGCCTTTGCGGATTTTCTTGTTTTCCGTATTAGCCATTCTTATGTTTCCTCCTTATAGATATACTATCAGAAATCAATTAGAATCCCGCTGTACAAATTACACTGCACGGTGTAGTATAGTAAATGCAGCATATCACAGCTTTGATCAAGGAGGATTCTATCCATGAATACCATGTCGTCTTTTGTTGATGTTCTCATTGTCGGGGCCGGACCCACAGGGCTTACACTTGCCTGCGACCTTGCCCGTCGAAACGTCGACCATCGTATTATTGAACGAAGCACCTTGTATAACGTTGCATCTCGCGCCAAAGGAATCCAGCCTCGCTCGCTTGAAGTCGTCGATGATTTGGAGGCCGTTCACTACATTATTAACACAGGTGTTGTGGATTTGCCTGTTCGTTATTATACCTCAGATGGCAGGAGTGTGGACAAACCGTCTATTAACGTTGCAGCCAGCGCCAAACTTGAGACACCCTATCGTGATCAGGTCTGGATTGCTCAATTCGATGTGGAAAAAGCATTACGCGACCGATATGAAATGCTTGGCGGTCAAGTAGAGTTGGGTATGGAAGCTATAGGGCTTGTTCAGGATTTGGATGGTGTAACGTTAACCGTGAATACAACACAAGGAGAAGAGCAAATTCGCGCTCGTTATGTAGTCGGCGCTGACGGGGGCAAAAGCAATATCCGCAAGTTTGTTCACTTGCCGCTGGTTGGGGAAACACACGATCATGAGCGATGGTATCTTGGCGATGTACGATTGGAAGGGTTAGATCGTGACCATATCCATATCTGGACATCTTCGGAGGGGATGGTCGGGGTGACACCGCTGCCGAAATCCGATATTTGGCAACTGCAGGCCACAATTCC
The DNA here is from genome assembly GCF_036894955.1 of Paenibacillus sp. KS-LC4. NCBI lineage: Bacteria > Bacillati > Bacillota > Bacilli > Caryophanales > Paenibacillaceae > Paenibacillus > Paenibacillus sp. KS-LC4. The sequence continues at coordinate 5,989,295 of NZ_CP145905.1, forward strand.
GGAGGACATCGAAGAACCAGAGCAGCCGTCGCTAGAGGCGTATCAAGCCATGCTTGACCGTCGCGCCGGGGCAGGGCGTGTTCGGCTCACGGATGCTTCTTGGCTGTCTATCTATCGGGTCAACGTCCGTATGGTCGACTGTTACCGCAACGGCCGGACTTTCCTTGCCGGCGATGCTGCTCATGTTCATTCGCCGGCCGGCGGTCAAGGCATGAATACGGGGATGCAGGATGCGTACAACCTCGGCTGGAAGCTGGCGGCTGTCATAAGCGGAGCGGACACCGCCTTACTCGACACGTACGATGAGGAGCGCCGCCCTGTGGCTCAAGCCGTACTCAAGGACAGCACGAAGAAGATGAGAGAGGTCGTAGGAACGGCCACTGAAGGCGGAGGCTTGTCCCAAGCCTTAAGCACCATATCCGACGATTTGACGAGCGGTCTTCTCATTTCCTATCGGTCAAGTTCTCTTACCCGTCCGTCAGCTCAAACAAATGCTACCCGTTCATTCCCTGGTGATCGCGCTCCTAATGCTTCGGGCCTGCAAGGCACCGGGTTCGCAGGAAGTTTGTTTGACCTATTGCGCGGCCCGCACTGGACGCTGTTGGCTTTTGCAAACTGCATCGTTCCTTCTCTGAAGAACCTCACCAATGACGAACTCCATGTGCATTATATCCTGCCATCGGACGTGGAGGGGGCGGAAGGCATAATAGACACAGCAGGTAATGCTTATAGAATTTACGATGTAGAAAGTGAAGAAATCGTATTGATTCGTCCCGACGGTTACATCGCACTACGTACCTCCATTGATGATACCGCATCAATCTTGAATTACTTGAATTTCATTTATCGCAAAAACTGATTTAAAAAAGCTGGCGGCAATCTTTTACAACATTTATGGAAGAAACTGTTTGAACCGTTTAAGTCGGCGGCGGCGGCGGCATGCCTTCACGATTGTGCACAATTTCGATAAAAAGCTCCTGCCGATAACCGCGGAGCAATATGGCATTTGGGCAGGAATCAGCCTGCATGAAATCGCTCATGTGGCGCTTGCCGCAGAGCCTGCTGGACAGGATGCGGTTGCTCTGGCGCTGCTAGCAAAGCTGAGCCGCAGGCTGCCCCTTAGCCCGTGATTCTATTGAAATAGCTGCTGCTGTGTCCGCTAAGTCTAACTTTGTGCAAGGTGCAATTCTCTGAAATGCAAGCCCTATTGCTAAACAAAGAAAATCCCCACTCCTTTTATACACAAGGAGTGAAGACTTTGAGGTTGTCTTTATTCGGCTCCGCGGAACCTTCCAGCAGAATCCTTACTCTGACTTCTTATTCTCAACCTTTAACCAGATTGGCTCTAGCGCATCTAGCTTTGCAAAGCCTTCCGCACGCTCAAAATATATTTCGACTGCTCCAGCGGATTGACACCGCGCCGCTGGCGCACGGCTTTCACATCTAGCGGGCAAGGCTCATAGCCAGCGAAAAAGGTAGCGATTGTGCCGCGGCCTTTCGTCAGCGAGCTGAGCTCCACCGCGTATTCCAGCGAGGTCGCTGCGGGAATGCGCCCTTCAATAATCATCCTGTCGCCATGCAGAACAGGCGCACCGAATGTGCCGCGCATCAGAGATAGATCATTCATTACTCGGCCTCCCGCCTCCTCAGGCACGACGATGCGGAACTGAAGTATCGGCTCTAGCAGACGGGTACCTACCGATGCAAGTCCATTCATAATACCCATTGGCGTCGCTACTGCAAAATCTAACGGGTGCGTATGCCACACATGATGCTGCCCCTCAATGAGTGTCACTTTCAGGTCAACAACCTCCCAGCCGTACAGCCCTTGCTCCAGCGCCTCCGGCACGCGCCGCGCAACCTCGCTTTGGTATTGCGGCAGCAAATCCTCGGTACGCACCACCGAAGCATATTGCAGCCCGCTCCCCCGCTCGCCAGGCTCCATGCGAAACCGTAATACCGCCCAGCAAGGCTTGGGCATTAAATAGGAAATATACCCTTCGCCTACTTCCTCAAGCGTCTCCTTATAAATAACCGACGGCTGGCCGAAGCGCACTGCAAGTCCATACCGCTGCTCAATAACACTCGTCAGTATTTCCAGCTGTATGGGTCCCATTACCTTCACATGCAGCTCCCGCTCATCCTGCAGCCACTGCACATTCAGCAGCGGGTCCTCATCGGACAGCTCCGTAAGCGCCTGGACCATTGCCGGATAATGCAAAGCGTCTCCCCAATGGGCTTGAACGGTCAACAGCGGCACCGCAAGCTGCGCCTCCTCGGGAACGGCATCCGGGCTGCCGATAATATCGCCAATCCGCACATGGGACATGCCGCACACGGCTGCAATGCCGCCAGCCGCAAGCTCTCCCGCATCCTCGGAGCGGAAGCCGTCCATTTTACGAATTTGCGTTACCTTCTCATCCATTTGCTGCGTAAAATTTCGAACGACATCGCGATTGCGAATTTTCCCTTGATAGAGCCGGATGTATGCCATCCTGCCCATCACCTTGTCTCGCTCAATCTTAAACACAATGCCCGATGGCGGCGCCTCCGTCTCACCGCCCGGCGCAGGCAAATATTCAACCATGGCGTCCAGCAGCGCCTGCACGCCAATGCCTTTGCTCGATGCACCGTACAGCACCGGATACACCTCAGCGCGGCGCGCCTTCGCGGCGGCTTCCGCCCGCCACTGCTCCAGCGGCATCTCCTCGCCGGTGACATACCGCTCCAGCAGGCGCTCGTCCCGCTCTGCTATCGCCTCAAGCAGCGCTGTGCGCGCAGCGGCATCCGCGCCCCCCGCCCATAAATCCTCCGCGCCAGCGAATTGCTGCTCGCTGCCAAGCGGACGCTGCACCGCGAGCAGATCCGCCGTTAAATAGCTGCGGATATCAGCAAGCACCGCGCCTGGATCGGCGCCGACGCGGTCCATTTTATTGATATAAATCAGCGTTGGGATACGCAGCTTGCGCAGCGCATTCCAAATCAGCTCCGTCTGCGCCTGTACGCCTTCCACTGCGGAAACGATCAGAACAGCGCCATCCATCACCCGCAGCGCGCGCTCCACCTCCGAGAGAAAATCGACATGTCCTGGCGTATCGACAAGCTGCACATGCGTACCCTGCCACTCCAATGCGGTCATGGCCGCCCGAACCGAAATGCCCCTTGCCCGCTCAACCTCCATGGAATCCGTTATCGTCGTTCCTGTATCGACACTGCCGAGTGTCCGTGTGCGCCCGCTGACATAAAGCATATGCTCGGTCGTCGTCGTTTTCCCAGCATCGACATGTGCAAAAATCCCGACATTGCGCCAATTCGCGCGGTTATTCCCCATCCGTATGCTCCCCTGTCCGCCTCGATTATCGCCGTACCGCATGGCGGCTTTATTTTGCTTTTAGCGTAACGCGATAGCGGTTACACGTCAAATGCTGCGGTGCCCTCCATCCACCTTTTCCCCACCAAAAAAAGTAAAAATAATAGGATGCTTTTCCCTCTCTATCGTTGTACAATCTTAATTGCAAACGCTTTCTTTTTTGTCATTCCTCTATCTCTATCTCTATCTCTATCTCTATCTCTATCTCTAGCCACATGACCCGAGCAAAGCCAAGGCCGGGCTCCGATCAGCCGAGCGGTCCATGCTTACGCCAATGCTTGCGATGCCCTCATTAAATTCCAAGGAGGTATTTATGATGAAAAGCAAGTCCCGGCTTTTGCTCGCGTATGTGCTCACTGTTGCTTTGACTCTCAGTCTGATGACCGTCCCCGCGTCCGCTGCTCCAGTTACGTTCGACAATGGCGTTCAGTTCAAGGACACCGCTGGCAATCCGATTCAAGCCCACGGGGGCGGCATTCTCAAGTCAGGCAGCTATTATTACTGGTTTGGCGAAAATCGCGACGGCGCCAATTACGTTTCCGTCTATCGCTCAGCAGATTTGAAAAACTGGGAGCTTCGCGCCCATGTTCTCAGCAAAACCTCATCGCCCGAGCTGGCAACCGCCAACATTGAGCGCCCCAAAGTCATTTATAACGCGGCTACGAATAAATATGTGATGTGGATGCACAAAGAGAATGGCGTGGACTATGGCGACGCGCAGGTCGCTGTTGCATATGCCACCAACATCGAAGGCCCTTATACGTATCAGGGCAGCTTCCGCCCGCTAGGCTACGATTCCCGTGATATGACCGTCTACAACGACAATGGCACGGCCTATCTCATCTCTGCCACCCGCGTCAACGCCGATTTAAATATTTATCGTCTAACCTCCGACTTCCTTGGTGTCGATTCCCTCGTCTCCACACTTTGGGTCGGCCAATATCGTGAGGCGCCTGCCATGTTCAAGCGAGGCAGTACCTATTTCCTCGTCACCTCCGGAGCGACGGGCTGGTCGCCAAACCAGGCGAAATATGCGACAGCCAGCAGCATTTCGGGCACATGGAGCGGCCTGACAAACGTCGGCAATGGCAACACCTACAACTCGCAATCTACGTATGTGCTGCCTGTTGAAGGCTCGTCCACTACCTCTTTTCTGTACATGGGCGACCGCTGGGCAGGCGCTTGGGGCGGCGCGGTCAACACCTCGGAATATGTATGGCTGCCGATAACCTTCCCTTCATCCACCACCATGACGCTGGACTGGGCTGACCAGCTTACGATTGACTCAGCGACGGGTACCATTACTGGCACTGTAGCTCCACCTGTCAATACGACATCCTGGTATAAAATCACCAATCGCGCCAGCAGCAAGCTACTTGGCGTCACCAGCGGGGGTACGACCGACGGCGTGCAAATCGAGCAATACACTGATGGCGGCTGGACGAGCCAGCATTGGCAGTTCACCGACGTAGGCGGACGTTACTATACGATCAAAAACCGCAACAGCGGCAAAGTCATGGACATCACCAGCAGCTCGCTCGCAGACGGCGCCAATGTCATTCAATATACGAGCAACGGCGGGCTTAATCAGCAATTCCGCATTCTCAGCGCCGGAAGCGGCTATTTCAAAATCATGAACGTCAAAAGCCGCAAAGTGCTTTATATTACGGGTGGCTCCTCCGACAACGGTGCCGATGCCATCCAGTGGACGGACGATAACAACACGAATAAGCATTTTTCATTCGCGACGACGAGCTAGTCTGGTTCATCGTTCAAAGCCACACCATTCGAGTAGAAGAGAGTAATCAGAACTACTAATATATTTCAAACATACTAGACAAAAAAGGGGCTGTCCCAAAAGTCATTTTATGATTTTTTAGCCCCCACTTTAGATAGGATTTCAAGCAATAGAGAAGCCTTCAAACCCACTTTAGCGGTGGTTTTGAAGGCTTTTCCGTTCAACGTTTGGGATTGGCTTATCCGTCGGTACCCTTTTGGGACAGCCCCTTTTTATTATTTACCTAAATCTCGTTTATCCTTATTGTCTGAATAACTAACATACTCTGCCGCAATTAAATAAATCACGCCCGCTATAAGAGAAATTACTGCTAATATATCCAAGTGATCTCCTACCGCCTCTAAAACAATATTAAAGGAGATATCACTCCAGCTTTGCATGGAAGAACCGAATATAGCCGCCACCATATACTTCGCAATATGCAGAATTCCAGATAAAAATACGAAAGTCACACCAGCCAATCTACGCGACATCACTATACCTCCTTTGTTTATATACAAGCTGACTATAGCTTATCTAGGCACATACTCTAGCCAGAAATTCACGAAACAAGAGTAAATAAGTATTAATCTTATATGTTCAGCTACTTATTTGTCAATATACTCCATGAACAGAAGATATGTTCCATCCACTATAGAACCAAGCGTTTATAGCATAACGTACGACATTTAAAAATGCTCCATTACTTATTCATGTATAAAAAAAGCCACTTTTCAGTTCTTTTAAAGAGAAAAATTATTAACCGTTAGAGAAGGTTAGTAGCTTCGCCATTGGACAATCCATCAGCGCTCCTTAGTTAACGCAAGTGTGACGATTTCGAACATAGGGAAGTTGACCATGATGGTTTTAGTCTTTTTAAAAGCAAACTTTGTATTACCACATTCGATGAGCATATTACCCTGTTCTATAACTCTTTCAAAATAAAAGATCGTACAACTTCTTTCTTGAATACAGTCTACAAACATGCATGCGGCCACCTTTCAGCCTCTGTATGTGTAGCAACTACCGTTGAGACCCCAGTAAAGCGTTGGCCCACCACAAACACTTAATTAATCCTCATTCCATGAAGATGTATTTGGACCGATCCGTATTCAGCTATCTCAATAGCCTAGATCAGCAAACTAGATACCTTCATTTCTAAGAATGTCCTTACATAATACAAAGCACGCTATTTTAGGAAAAAAGTTAAATTTTTCACGAACTAAGCTATAGGTCAATAGTTCTGATTATTCCGCTAGAAAACTCTCAATATATACAACCCGGAGTTTAATCATAGTTCTCTCTTTGAACAGTATAACAACTTGTGTTGCTAATGGATACAGAGGAACTTCCAAATTTTGCTCTACATAGTTTCATAATCAATCTTAATGATATTCACTAATTCAAGGTACTAAATTCCCATTTCATTATTTATTTTAAACTTAAATTGGTTTATTGAAATTTTTAAGTGTATTTACAAATTATTTTTATCCATATATTATGGTATTAGAAATCAAAATTCTAGGAGGTAAACTATGACTAAGTTGTTTCATTCATTCTCTCTTCTAATTCTCGTTTCATTATTCGTGCTCTCTATTAACGCTTATGCAAATGCTAATGAACAAAAGATTATTCCTCAGGCGGAGCAAACTTATTATGATGTTGAAACTGGAGAAACAATTACTAATATCTACGCTATCACTGAGGACGGTTACAAAGAAATAAGCTTCGAAACCTTCAAACAAATTCGTGAAGAGGGCAAACTAAATAGTAATGAGTTAGAAACGCAAAGAGTCGCAAATGAATCACCTCTTTTAAAGGATAAGACTTTAAAAGAACCCTACATATCAACCTTTGCTCTTATATCCAACTATGTTCAGACCTCTTATTCAGACAATTGGTATAATGAGACTAATAAAGTTACCAACAATTTTTCTTGCCCCGCGAATGGCGCAGGTTGTAGTGTAATGGCGAACTATTCATTAACCAAAACGGAACAGTTTACAGCAGGAATGGACTCCACATATAAAAGCATTATTAAGGGAGCTGTTAGCTTTTCGTGGATATCATCAGCATCTGTAAGTTCAAGCTATAGATTAGATTTAAAGCCAGGACAAACTGGATATATAAACTTTATGCCCGCCTATCGCTATACATCAGGAAAACTCACAGTTTATAGCAGCATTCCATGGAGTACAGAAAAAATCTATGAGGGACCTGCTTTTGGTGCTTCACCTAGAAAACTTTCAACTGGAGAATTAGAGGGTATAGTTTGGGGAGTAGTTTCTTAAAATTAATTAACTTAGTTTATCTATTAAGAAGCCAATTTAAAATCTTTATTTTCATCCTACCGTTGAAACCTTTGTTTAAGTAATAAACTACGAAGGTTTCAATGGGGGTAATACTCTCAAATTAAAAAAGTTCAAACATGCTAATACTAAATTTTCTACTAAGTTAGAGTATTCATAAACTCTTTTAATGATCTCCTTTAAAGTACATCTAACTTATTAGATTATCAGCCTTGTTCAGACATGAATTCTTAAAAAATGCTATTCGTCTGCATTCAATTACAAAAGTTAGCGTCCTTGCATCCTGACGTTATATCCTTCCTTGCGGAGGAAGTGCTTTATGCTTTTGCGTTTGATTGCGGAAATCATAAACCTCATTTTTCGAAATATCCAATGTTTCTCGCCCAATTTTCACAATATGATGGTCTAACCAGCTAACGGCCGGACTACGGTCATAATCATTAAAGTAAATCGTCCTCCCCTTCTCACTCCGGGTATCTACAACCTCTGCCCGCGCTGTTCTATAAAATAGCCGATTATAATGATACGTTCGAATTTCATAATGACCATCTGGAGAGACAATCGCACGTAGATTCAATTCACCTTTAGGAAGAAAATCAAGATTATAAAAATGGTTATAGCCGTATATCCCGATTAGTAAAGCTCCAATTGCCGTAAGCAATAAGCTCATCTTCGGCAGCCTTCTTGATTTTTTCATCAAATTGCCCGCCAACGCTAAAATAAAAAACAATAAACAAATAGCCGTGGCTACAGTCACTGCCAGCATGACATATAGAAGCGCCTCATACATTTTTTCACTCATAGGATAGCCCTCACTCTCCTTGACGATAGGATAACCCTCTCTCCTTGACGATAGGATAGCCCTCTCTCCTTGACATCTACTGGCGGACAGACGTTCCGTTATGATGGCAATTTGGGCGATTTCAGCAAATAAGCGGACAGGAAAACCGCTATGCCCTTGCTTCTGCTTTAAAAATAGGAGCTTAACAACCATTAGCGCCCCCTGAGTCCGCATTCCCACTCAAAAACCCTAGTTTGGTCAAAATAACGTCATCTGTGTCCTCCAGGCCAATCAGCGCTTGTTTTTCCCGCCCCCGGTATTGTCCAAGAGGCTGGAAGCAAAACCATCCTAAGATTCCGCTATCATTAAAAAACACCCTTCGAGCATTCATCCAAACAACCGCGGAAACTTAAATGGCTGCAAGGACGAATGTCGAGCGGGTGTTGCCTTCCTCCAATGGCTAGCTTCCAAGCTTCCAAGCTTTCAAGCTTTCAAGCTTTCAAGCTTCCAAGCCTGCAAGGCTCAGCGCGGCCTATTTCACCGTTCCAAGTCTGCAAGGCTCCGCCTGCCCTATTTCACTGCTGGAATCAAAATCCTCTGGCCAATGGACAGACGATTCGGGTTCTCCAGCTTATTATAGGCCGCAAGCTTCTGCCATGTAGTGCCGTGATTTAATGCGATGCGATACAGCGTATCGCCGCTTTTCACTATATACACCGTGTCCTGCGTCGTACCCGCCGCCGGCTTAGTAGGCGCTGCTGGAACAGGCGTAGCTGGCTTGGACGGTGTAGCTGGTGTTGTCGGCTTCGTCGGGGCTGGGCCATCCGGCTTCTCCGGCGTTGCTGGTGTCGTCGGAGTCGTTGGCGCGGTTGCACCTGCGGACAAATTAATTTTGAACTCCGCATAGCCGTCATCGCTCTGACCTACATACGACAGCGCATCAAGCGACTCTGCGAGCGTCTTCGCAGCAGGCGACGTCTTGAACGAAACGTTGACATCTGCCTTCACAGCTGCGAGCGACCAGTTGCCGTCAGCGGCAGGGTCAATCGTCTTGTTCGAGCGAATATAGTCAATGACAACCTGACGGTTCTCATCTGGCGAAGCCAGAACGATCCGCTTGCCATCCGGATTCGCAAACTTGCTCGACGACGCGCGGTAGTTATTCGACGCTACGACAAATTTTTGCTTCGGATCAATCGCTTTGCCCTCATATTGCAGATTGACGATGCGGCTCGATTTTTCGCTGACTGTCGTTCCCTTTGCATCATATTTGGCTGGCTGTGTCACATCAATCTGGTACGTTACGCCGTCAATAACGTCAAAGTTGTAGGTCGGGAAGTCAAGGTTGACCAGCTCCTGCTTTGCAGTCGACTTGATATCAATCTGGTTGAATTGTCCAGCCGACCATTCCAGCCATTCCTTCAGCTCGGCACCTGTTACTAATACAGCGTTAACGGTATTGGAATACAGGTACAGATCAGCTACATTTTTGATCGCAATATCGCCAGCCGCGATATCCGTGTAATAGTTCGGGCCTTGCCGTCCGCCTGCCTTGAACGGCGCACCTGCGGACAATACCGGGATGCCCTCGTATTCCGTGCCTTGCATTTGTTTTTCTACATACCATTTTTGCGCGTTCGTTACAATTTGGATCGAAGGATCATCCTGTACGAGCGCGAACCAACTGTTGATCGGCGCTGTTGTCTTGCCTACTGGCCCGCGAATATAGTCCAGCGTGTGCTGATGATCTTCTTGTACGGCGTCCAGTACCCCTTGATCTGCCTCTACAAGCGGCTGCTTGTTTACCGCATCAAAAATCGGCTTAACCTCAACCTTGGAGTCCACAACCGACCACTTGCCATCTACGAGCTTGAGATCAAGGTCAATAATGCCGAGATTATTGCCCCAGAAGCCCGGCTCAACCGAAGGCACGCCGTTAATTGTCCCTTTTTCCAAATCAACGCCCGGCTTGCCCTCGAACGACTTGTCTGGGAACACCTTGTGGGCGTGGCCGAACAAAATCGCATTAATATCCTTGACCTTGCTGAGATACAGCACGGAGTTTTCCATATTGTCAGCCTGCGGAATATCCTCGAAGCCCGAATGCGGAATCGCCACAATAATGTCGGCGCCCTTGGCCTTCATCTCAGGAACGAACTTCTCCGCTGTCTTGATTATGTCCTTGGCAATGACCTTGCCTTCCAAATTCGCCTTATCCCACTGCATAACCTGAGGCGGCACGAAGCCGATTACGCCTACTTTAAGCTTATGTACGGCGCCGCTCTCGTCCTTTACTTCCTTATCCAAAATCAAATAAGGCGTGAACATATTTTTATCATTCGACTCGTCTTTATCTTTGTCATCCATATAGATGTTCGCATTAACGTAAGGAAAATCCGCCCCTGCCAGCGATTTATTCAGAAAATCCAGACCATAGTTGAACTCGTGGTTGCCCAAATTCCCGGCGTCGTAATCCAGCAGATTCATCGCTTTGTACACCGGATGCGTCTCCCCCTGCTTCAAAGGATCAATAACCGCCGTATAGTCGCCAAGCGGATTGCCTTGAATTAAATCGCCATTGTCAAAAAGCAAGCTGTTCGTCGCCGCTTCGCGCGCCTGCTTAATGAGCGTCGCTGTTTTGGCAAAGCCATACTCATCGGTCGGCTTGTCCGCAAAATAATCATAGTTCACCATATTCACATGCAGATCGGTCGTTTCCATAATACGCAGCTTCACCAGGCCGCTGTTCCCGGTTGCGGCTGTTGCCACAAAGGGCATGGACACTAGGCCCACAGTAACCGCAATAGATAAAGCACTTCTCCACACAACTGATGATCTCAACAAATGAATACCCTCCCCTTAAATAACTACAATCATGTAATGATCACGTTATGTAAGCCGAGCTGTTGGATGATCATTCCCATTATTCCATTTATTTTAGATGAATTAACCAGTTTTGTCATGCACAAAAAAGAGGGATTTCTCCCTCTTCGCGTTATATACGTGTAATATCCTATTGCTGAGTCAAAATAAGCGGGCCATCCTTCGTTATCGCAATCGTATGCTCGTACTGGGCCGACAGCCTTCCGTCCCGTGTCCGTGCAGTCCATCCATCGGAATCCAGCTTGCTGAAATACGTGCCCGCATTTAGCATCGGCTCAATGGTGAACACCATGCCCTCTTTAATTCTAGGTCCTTTATCCGGCGGGCCGTAGTGAGGCACCTGCGGGTCCTCGTGCATGTCCTTCCCAATACCATGGCCGATAAAATCGCGCACGACCGAGAAGCCCTCCGCCTCGGCATACGACTGAATCGCGTGAGATACATCGCCAATCCGCTTACCGATCAGCGCTTGCTCGATGCCAAGATACAGCGATTTTTCCGTTACCGCCAGCAAATGCTTTGCTTCATCGGTTACCTCTCCAACCGCATAGGACCATGCCGAATCGGCAAGCCAGCCGTTCAGGTTGACGACCATGTCGATGGTCACGATATCGCCTTCCTTGAGCTTCTCCTTCTTCGGAAAGCCGTGGCATATAATATCATTCGTAGAGGCACAGGTCGCGTATGGGTAGCCGTTATAGCCTTTCTGCTCCGGCGTAGCGCCATTTTGCTTCATGAATTTTTCTGCAAACTGGTCAATTTCATGCGTCGTGATGCCGGGCTGAATGAGCTTGGCAATTTGCCTGTGGCATTCAGCCAATATTTTACCCGCCTCATGCATGCGGTTGATTTCCGCCTCGGTCTTAATAATGATCATTTCCGTTCCTTCTTTCCATCAAATTAACCCGGCTTCGTTCCGGGACTTCGCCAGAAGCTCCGCTAGAAGCCACATGCCTATGCTCATCGTAGCATATTATGATAAATATGCGAATATGGGCTGGACCATGACGCCGCTTTTTCGCTTGCTTCCTAGACTTTAGTCTAGTTCGCCGCTTTACCTCTAGCATGACGACATACTGCGTGGGGCTGTGCTATGCTATTGTAGCTAAGAAAAACAACGGATAAATAAATTAAAGAGGAGAGATAAGAGAAATGTTAAAGCGCTCGATTATCGGCCCCGCCCTTATGCTGATTGGTGTATTTCTTTATTTCAACCAAGGCCAGTCATTTGGAGCGGGCGCTGTGTTCGCGAATTTTTGGGCCAGCATGTTCATCATTCCGCTAGGACTGTTTTTCCACTGGCTGTATTTTGGCGTGACAGGCGGCAAAGGGGTCGGGCTGCTCATCCCGGGAGGCATTTTGTTCACCGTCGGACTCGTCTGCCAGCTCTCCACGTTATTCTCGGCGTGGCATATTTTGTGGCCGGGCTTTATTTTGGCGGTAGCGATCGGCTTGTTTGAATTTTATTGGTTCGGCAGCCGCAACAAGTGGCTGCTTATCCCGATTAATATTTTAGCCGTCCTGTCGCTGCTGTTCTTTGGCGTCTTCTCGCTGAGCGCCGCCTCCGGACAGCTTGCCACCGTGCAGCCGCTGCTCGCCATTGCTCTTATTATTGTAGGAGCCTTCGCTATGCTGTCGCGCAAGAAAGAGCAATAATCGCATAGGCCAGAGCCTCCGGCTTCGCTTGAAGGGATCGCCCTTCTATAGCGAAACCGGATTTTTTATGCCTTAAGCTCTGCCCTGCTCATCCGAGCGTGGCAATCCGTTAGAAACGCCTGCGGCCGGTCGATAAAGATATAAACCTCTCTAACGCTGCGCTGGCTGGCGAACAGACCGTATCCAATACCTTCTTCTTTTAACCGAATGCTTACGTTTGGCTCCACTCCCTGCGGCTGAATAGCCGATGTCGATGTCCCTACCTGCGTACCACGTTCTTTGAGCTCTTCAGGCGGAAGCAGCGTGACAGACTTCACGTTGCTTATGTCCACCTCCATTCGCAATTGAATACCGAACTGGATACGGATGCTCTGATCATTCACCAAAATCGGGTTCAACTGCATGGCCCGGTAGTTCGCCAGCAGAAATATAATGAAAAGCAGATTGCTGACCGACAGCAACCAAGCAGCGCCGAGCGACCACTGCGCCAGCAGGAAGTGCAGCAGCGCGCCTTCTAAAATAAGAATTTTAGTTATAAACAGCAGCATAATTAACGCATTGGAATTTTCATGACAGCTATAGGCGGCTGTATCCACACGGATATAAGGCTTTTTTCGCCATGCCAGAAAAGCATAATAAACGACAGATATATCCTGCATTAGCCAGGCTGCTATACGTGGAGAGCGAATAGCGCTTTGCAGACTGATTCGCATCGTATCCAAAGGATGGGCATCCGGCTGACGACTGCTTTTGAACGCTCTAACAACACGGTACAGCTTATACAGCTCATAGCAGACGAAGAGCAGCTCCAGCGGGAGCAGCGTATACTTGACGAAAGCAAGCGCCGCATTGTCCGTTTCCGGCATTAGCAGCAGAAGCGCAAAATAGCCTAAAATTGCGAAGGGTAGAACGCCGAGCAGCGGCTTTTTTATTTTTCTATAAACAAAAACATAAAGCAGCAGCGGAATGACCATTACAAAATCTGCTGCGATAGCTGGGCCCAGCACCGCCGCATCCTGTTCAAAAAGGCTCGATTGCATAATGAATGCATCTACAGAGACGATAATAGCGCTTATAAGCATAAAAAGCATGACATTGTTTTTTTGCAGCTTAAACATCGTGCAGTTCCTCCCTCTTATAATGCTTTTACATCAATATAGAGTATTTATAACTATTTTCCAAATGGATATTAAGCAGTAAAATAGTCTCTATCTCCTCTCACAAACAAGGAATTTGTCATTAAGATGTCAAATAATACAGAAGCATCCGCAACCATCGCCAGGAGGAATAGGATTTGTCAATCAGAGCGAAGCTCGTTTACCTCATATCGGTTACCGTTACCGTGATTTTGCTGCTCAATATTACGATCTACTATATGTCTTCCAAGGATGAGCTACAACGGAACGCCGAGCAGCAAATGCGTTTTATTGGCAATCAGATAGCCGTCTCCATCGCCTCCGCCGAGCAGAACAGCCAGTTGACAGAGGACGAGTTGGGGGAGCGTCTGCGCGCCGTTGCAATTGCCATACAGAGCAAGCTCGATCCCGATATTAAAAATGTTCGCAACGACGAGCTTGTACAGCTGAGCAAGGAGCTGGGTGTTGATCACATTACGCTGTGGATCCAGACGAAAGACGATATTTTATCAGTTCGCTCGACGAACCCCGACGAGCTCAATATGAGTCCGAAAACGTGGAACTATTGGTATACCGCCTTTACCCAGCTATTCGAGCAGCATAAGGTTACGATTCCCGAAGGACAGAAGCTTGAAAATTTTTGGGCAGGACCGATCAACTTCGGCACCTCCGACCCCGATAAAGTGTTTAAATGGGGCAACTATTATGACGGCACGACCAACTATATGATAAACCCTTATATTCATGCGCAAACCTTTTTGGACAGCAAAAAGAAATATGGTGCGGATGCCATCGTCGCGCAAATTTTACGTGATAAAAATAATATTCTCGAAGTGACCGGCTTCGACCCTGCCTACTTCGGCGAGACGCCTGTTGTCAGCATAAAAAATGGTGCCGTCGTATACAATCTCGATGTACGCACCATTATTTTCGGCCAATATTACTACAAGGATTCGGTCAATGACCCTATCAATACACATAAAGCGATTGAGAAAAACGAAGTCGTTACCATCGAAAGCAAGCTGAATGGCAAGCAGGTCATCAAGAGCTTTATTCCTGTTCAAGGGCCAAAGCCATACGTTATTGGCATTACCTTCAATAACTCGGCCCTACAGCAAACACTGCTGCGCCAGGTTCTGACGCAGGGCGCGATATCTCTGGGTCTGATTTTGGCGACGGTGCTGTGCAGCTACTTCATTTCCGGCTTTATGGTGCGCTCGCTTAATCAAATCGTCTGCAAGGTTAATGAAATTTCCAATGGTAACTTCGGCGCCCGCATTTCCTTAAAGAGCAACGATGAATTCGGCGTATTGGCTAATCGCGTAAATGCGATGGCGCAAAATCTGCATACGTATATGAACCGATTGACCGAATCGGCGGAAGAGCTGCGGCAGACAAAGCAGTATTTGGAATCATTCGTCAATCATACCTCTGATGCGATTCATGTCTCCAACCTGCACGGCTCTGTCATTCAGATGAATAAAGCGTTTGAGAAAATGTACGGCTGGACGGAGGAGGAGCTGCTTGGCCAACCGCTGGACAACATACCGTCTGAGCTTGAGATGGAGGGTACCTTTATGCTCGAGTTCATCCAGCAAGGCGGCTCCGTCGCCGATTACGATACGATGCGTTATGACAAAAGCGGCAGGCTGCTCGATGTGAGCATTACCGTCTCTTCGATCCGCGATGAGCAGGAGCAGATTATTGCGATTGCGACGATTTCGCGTAACATTACCGCGCGCAAGCAGACGGAGGAGGTGCTGCGACGCTCGGAGAAGCTGTCCGTCGTCGGGCAGCTGGCGGCTGGCGTCGCCCACGAGGTCCGCAATCCGCTAACGACGCTGCGCGGGTTTGTTCAGCTGTTGAAGAAAAACGGTCAGCTAGCGCCCGCCTACATTGATGTTATGCTGTCTGAGCTGGACCGGATTAATTTTATCGTCAGCGAGTTTCTTGTGTTCGCGAAGCCGCAGGCGAGCCGTTTCCAGCGTGCCAACATTCATGAGATTATGCGCGGCATCATTTTATTGCTCGATTCCGAGGCGAATATTAGCAATGTCCAGTTTACAACCCGTTTTGATAATGAAATACCCGAATTGAAATGCGAGGTTAATCAGCTGAAGCAGGTATTCGTCAATATTATTAAAAATGGGATCGAAGCGATGCCGGAAGGCGGCGAGCTTGACATTGACCTGTCCTATACGCCAACTACCGGCATTATTATTCGTATTACCGACCATGGCTTCGGCATTACCGAGGACAATCTGTCACGGCTCGGCGAGCCTTTTTTCACAACGAAGCAGGAAGGCAACGGACTTGGCCTGATGGTTTGTTATCAAATTATTGCCAATCATCGCGGCACGATGTCCTTCCAAAGCAAGAAGGGCATTGGCACGCAGGTGGAAATTCGATTGCCTGTCATACAGGACGCGCCGCCGACCGGATAGCTGGCGGTGACTCTCAAGCGCAAGGGGAGGCAAGGGGAAGCCTCAGCATATGTACGATCTACAAAAAAGACAGGGCAACTGCTCGCGCTTGCCGCCCTGTCTTTTTTGCATTTTTCTCCCACATATCTCTTTCCTCAATAGCCATGCGATTCGCAGTAATCCAGAAAGGCTTTCATATCATGCGACGCGATGAGCGGCACCACCTTCTGAATACGCATCGGCGGCCAATCCCACCATTTAATGCGAAGCAGCTTGGCAATAACCTGGTCGCTAAAGCGATACCGAATGAGCTCTGCCGGATTGCCTCCAACGATTGCATAAGGCGGAACATCCCTCGTTACCGTCGCATTCATGCCGATGACCGCTCCATCCCCAATCGTAATGCCAGACATAATGGTCGCATGTGTACAGATCCAAACGTCGTTACCGATGACGACATCACCATTTGTTTGCGGCTGGCCGGTAATGTGCAAATGCTTCGTTAGAAACGAAGTAAAAGGATAGGTCGAAACCCAATCCGTTCGGTGGTTGCCTCCTAGCATGACTGAAACGCCACCCGCAATACAGCAAAATTTGCCGATTGTCAGCTTCGTTCCCTCCCCCCAGGAAAAAGCATGCGGTTCACCGACGGTGTATTCGCCAATTCGCGTATGCCCGTCCTTATGCTTGGCAGGGAATACCGTTCGCAGCAAGTCCATGTCCATCCTATCACTCCTTCCATACCTCGCAGCGAGCTAAAATAGTATATTCAACAGCTTGCCTTTTCGCTTCCGCTCCTCTATAGAGACAGGCTGGACTTCTATCCCCGACGCTTAGTATGATGGATAAACAGATAGCTTAGAGAGGAGCAGCACACGATGACGATCCAGCCAGCAAGCCCGGTTCCCGAACTGCAAAATCTGCTGCTGCTTGACCGGATGAACGATTATTCGCAGACAGATCCGCTTTACCCATTCGCCCTAGATGAGCTGCTGTGCCGCAGCACTGGACAGGGTGGACCAGCGATATGCCATATTTGGCGCCACGAGCGCGCCTTCATACTGGGCCTGCGCGACAGCCGGCTGCCGCTGGCGGGCGACGCCTCCCGCTGGCTTGAATCGCTCGGCTATAAGGCAGCGGTACGCAACTCCGGCGGTGCGGCGGTGCCGCTTGATCCGGGCGTCGTCAACATTTCGCTCATATTGCCCAAGGCGAATACGCTAGATTTTCATTTTCATCAGGACTTTGAGCTGATGTACAGCCTTATTCGTTCCGCGCTCGCTGGGGCTGGCGTGCCAGTCGATAAAGGCGAAATCGCCGGGGCGTATTGTCCCGGCGATTTCGACCTTAGCATCGACGGCTTCAAATTTTGCGGCATTGCGCAGCGCCGCCAGGCACACGCCTATATCGTGCAGGCGTTTGTCATCGCCGAAGGCGCAGGCCAGGAGCGGGCGGCGCTGGTCCGCTCCTTCTATGAACGGGCAGCGGGCGACGCCGAGCCCGGCGCGCATCCGCTCGTAGAGAGCGGCAGCACGGCCAGCCTTGAGGAGCTGGTCGGCTTGGGGCAGGGCGGCGGTGCAGAGCACTTCGCGGACGCCGTCAAGCAGATCATCCGCAGCGGGCAGACGGCGGATGGCCTTGCCGAGGCGGCGGCTCGGCTCCAGATGCCGTCGCCTCAGCAGATCGAGGCCATGGCGCAATCGCTGCGCGGGCGCTATGCAGCTACGCAGATGTAGCCCATCCGGCTAGGTCAAGCCTAGCTAAGCTAAGCTTAGTTTAGTTTGATCTGGCGTTTCCCACCTTAGCGTACCTTAAGTAAACAAAATGCCTCCTGCCCTGCTGCGAAGCAGCATAAGCAAGAGGCATTATTAGGGTCATGATGATCGCGGGGTTCTGCGAAATATAATATAAATGACCTCGGAGAAGACTAGCCCGATGGCGATAGAGCCTGAAATCATGAAGGCCTGCATCGCAAGCTCGACAGCCACGACATATTCCTCCTGCACGATATGGCGCATCGCATCATAGGCGATTTTGCCCGGCACAAGCGGAATAATGCCCGCCGCACTGAATACAATGATGGGCGTCCGATAATGCTTCGCCATTATTTGACTAATAATGGTCACCACACAGACCGCCAGCAGCGTTGCGGGAATTGTCCTCATTTCCAGCATAATGCATACCGTATAAGCAAGCCACCCGGCCGAGCCTACCAGACCGCACTGTATCAGGCGCTGCTTCTGCACGCTAAAGATTAGGCTGAATGCCGCGCAGGCTATGAAGCTGACGACAAGCTGTTCAAGCAGTTGTACAACCATCGTTCCCCCCTCCTTTTAAGGCTACGAATATACGGACAACACGAAAGCAATGCCCGCACCGATGGCAAAAGCAATTAAAAAGGCCTCGGCTCCCTTGGACAGACCCGAAACGAGATGCCCCGCCATCAAGTCCCTTACCGCATTCGTAATATGAAGACCGGGCACGAGCGGCATGATGGAGCCGATAATGATTTTATCCAAATTATGCCCAAAGCCGAGCCACACCATCAGCACAGCCAACGAGCCGCTAATGACCGCCGATAAGAAGCTCGCGAAAAAAGTAATCGGCATAATGCGGTGCAGCGTCAGCAAGCACAAAAAGCCGACGCCGCTCGCAAGCGCCACCGGAAGAAAGTCGTTCCAGCTGCCGCGGAACATAATCAGGAAGCAGCCGCTTGCAATAGCGGCAACCAGCACCTTAAGCCAAGCCGGATAACCATCCGCCGCCTGTTCAATATCCTGTAATTGCTTATAAGCCTCATGACGCTGCATGCTTCCTTGGCAAATGCGCCTGGAAATATCATTGACGAGCGTCACCTTCTCCAAATTCGTCGAGCGCTCCGAAATCCGAACGAGCCTCGTCGATTGCGCAGCGCCATCCAGCGCAAAAATAATGCCCGTTGGCGTCACATAGCTGTAAGCATTCGCCACGCCGTAAGCCTCGGCGATCCGTACCATTGTATCCTCAACCCGGTACGTTTCCCCGCCATTTTGCAAAATAATTTTACCCGCAAGCAAGCAAATGCTCGCAATATCCTGACTATCATTATTAGCGTAATCCATACGCAGCCAGCCTCCTTAGCTTCGCAGCCTCAGCACTGTATCAACAGAATCTGCAACAAGCGTGTTGTCTGCTCGCCTGCCAAGCACATCCTGTCTTTAATGAGAGGCTGTATGCTCTACAAAGTCCGGTTTCACCAGCGCATGCCGTTCCCACTTCCGGCTCTTCCACCGGAAATACATAATGACCGCACGCAGCCACTCATCCGTCGCAATAGCCAGCCAAATGCCCGCCAGCCCCATGTCCAAATGAAAAACAAGATAATAGCCGAGCGGTACGCTTATGCCGACCATTGTAACCATCCCAATCCAGAGCGGAAACTTCGCATCCCCGGACGCTCGCAGCGAATTGACCAATATAATATTGATCGTCCGCCCGGTCTCCAGCACAATGCTGTACAGCAGCACATTTGCCCCTAGTCGTATAATGTCAACATCATCCGTGAACAGACCCATTAGCTGCTCGCGGAACAGCAGCACGACTACAAGCATGACCATCGTCGCTCCGCTGGCCCACAGCACGCTTGCCAATACCTGCTTATACGCAGCGTCGCTGCGCCCGCCGCCTACGTAACGGCCTACCATAATCGCCGTACCCATGCCAACCGCCATCGCAAATAAATAGATCAGCACCGATATATTCGAGGCGTACTGCCGAGCCGACAAGGACGCTTCACCGAGAAACGTCACATAATACAGAAAGATCATCTGGCAGCTATGGTACATCACCTGCTCGAAGGCCGATGGAACACCGATCTTTAATATTTTGCCAATAAACTCCTTCGACATCTTGAAAAAATAATGCAGCTTCACCTTAAATACCATAACCCGATTCATCAGCCAGAAAAACACCAGCATCGCCAGCAGCCGGCTGACAACCGTCGAAATGGCCGCTCCTTCAACACCAAGCTCGGGAAAACCGAATTTGCCAAAGATCAGCACATAATTGCCGACTAAATGTATAATATTCATTCCCAATGATACCAGCATGGCTTCCTTCGTGAAGCCGTATACCCGAATAATTGCAGAAAGTGAATTAATAATCGCCTGTAAAAAAATAAAGCTGCCTACAATTCGCAAATAGCTTTGCGCATAGACCAATACTTCCCCTTGCAGATTCAAGCCCTGAAGTATGACATGGCCAAATAACAAGCAAGAGACACTCATTAATAAGCCTACCAGCAGATTGAGCGAAATGGCCAGCGCCGACAGCTGCGCAGCCTCGACCAGCTTCCGTGAGCCTATATATTGCGCAACCACAATGGATGCCCCGTTGCCGATAACCTCCATAATAAGCAGCATAATGTGCAAATATTGATTGGATGCACCTACGCCGGAAACCGCATTATCGGACAGCTTGCTAAGCATGAACGTGTCTGCCGTTCCCATCATCATAAACAAAAATAGCTCCAAAAATATCGGCCAAGTCAAGAAAAAGAGACTATTGTCCCGTTCCCGCTTAACCCCCAGCTTAAATCCCAAGATGTCACCTTCTCCAGCACATGATCCCAATACTCCTATATTCCTAAGAAACTCAAGGTATCTTAGCATACTTGCCTTGCAAATGCACGAACTAAAGCGGGTTTTGTCGGCTTTTTGACGCCGCAGAGGGATGAAAGCGGTTTATGCTTAACATTACCATTCAAATCGCGTATCCTTAAAGGCAAAAAATGTGATACCATTCTAAATAGATTGTTTAGCAACCTGAGAGCGCTTCATTGCTTCAATACCTAATTATTAACTAACTGGAGCCATACAACTGATGAATATGACGATCTCCAATTATATTGTTATTGTATCGATTTCAAGCGTACTCAGCGCCTTGCTTGCCATTTACGGATATTTAATAAAATCCAGCTTTGCCGGGATGAGAGCCTATATTTGGACCTCGATTTGCTCAGCTATCTACACCTTCGGCTTTGCTTTTGAATTGGCAAGCGATTCGTTAGCCGAAATTCGATTCTGGATTGGCGTTGAGTATTTGGGACTGCCTTTCATATCCCCCGCTATGCTAGTGCTCATTCTGTATTTTACTGGAATGGATCGCTTCGTTACCCGTAAAATGCTGATCTGGCTTTTTACGATTCCCTTCATTACTTTATTGCTGGTCGTAACGAATGAATGGCATCATATATTTTACCGTTCGATATTTTTACGTCCCAATGAGTCGGTCATTGTCGCCGATATTGTCTTTGGGGAATGGTATATCATAAATGGAAGCTTTACGTTCGG
Source organism: Paenibacillus sp. KS-LC4 (assembly GCF_036894955.1). Taxonomy (NCBI): domain Bacteria; kingdom Bacillati; phylum Bacillota; class Bacilli; order Caryophanales; family Paenibacillaceae; genus Paenibacillus; species Paenibacillus sp. KS-LC4. Next base: position 6,010,960 of record NZ_CP145905.1, read on the forward strand.
CTGTCTGGTTGTAAGTGCATACCTGCTGCTTCGCCAATGGAACCACACCAAGATGATGTACCGCAAGCAGCTTCTAATGATGGCAGCCGGCATTTTCATTCCCATGACCGCCTCCTTCATATATTTGCTTGATCTGACGCCTCACGGCATGGATATTGTGCCTCCGCTCATGTTTATCACTTCCATTTTGCACATTTGGGCGATTTTGACGTCAAATATATTGAAGGCCGCGCCTATTGCCCGAGAACGTATTTTCGAAAGCATGCGCGACGGCGTTATTGTACTGGATACGAACGGGAGAATCGTCGATTATAATCGCTCTGCGTCGCTAATGATCGCTTCGCTGAAGCCTACGGTTATTGGAATGCCTTTCGAGGATATATGGCTTTTCCATACGGGACAAGCCGTTGATTTCATTCATTATGATGAGGAGTTCAAGCATCATGAGCGGGAGGTGCGCTGGATTCAGCTGCATACGGGCTTGCCGTTGTTCTATCTCGTGCGTTCATCGCCTGTCCACAGCCGCAAGGGCGATATGATCGGAAGAACGATTGTACTGATGGATATTACAGAGAAAGCAATTCTTCAGGAGAAGCTGAAGCATATGGCTACAACAGATGGACTGACTGGCATATCCAATCGGACCTATTTTTTAGAGCAAGCAAGGCTTCTGCTGAACAAGGCGCTGCAAAATCAACAGCCGTTTGCGCTTATTTTATTCGATATTGACCATTTCAAAACGATAAATGACCGCTTCGGCCATGACATTGGCGATTTAGCCCTCTGTCATGTCGTAGCGGTCTGCCAAGAACAGCTTCGCGATAGCGATCTATTTGGACGTTACGGTGGAGAAGAATTTATTATTTGTCTTCCAGCTGCTGCACCCGCTGAAGCAGGGGAGCTTGCCGAGAAGCTGCGCAAGGCCATTGCAGATCGTCCGCTGCTGACACAAGCTGGTACCATTCCTTTATCTGCAAGCTTTGGCGCAGCTGGGATAACGGCGGCGGAGCTTGCTGAACTAGACGAGATGATTCGCGAAGCCGATAAGGCGCTGTACCAATCCAAGCATATGGGACGCAATGCCGTTCATATTTTTAGCAAATGAGGGGAATCACATGCAAATTACTTTATTAGGCGCTACAGGCCGCGTCGGGCGTGAAGTCATGCTGCGCGCCCTTGCGGATGGACATCGCGTCCATGCCTTGGTGCGCTCAGCAGACAAGCTTGGGCTTTCGCATCCGCAATTGACAGCGATCGTCGGAGATGCCCGCGAAGAAGCTGCGCTCAAGCAAGCAGTTGCAGACAGCAGCGTTGTCATTAGCGGTTTAGGAACGGACGGCGGGGATACACTCTCCGCCTGCTTTCCACTCCTTCTTGCTGTCATGGAGCAGCAAGAAATCCATCGTTTAGTGACGGTTGGAACAGCCGGAATCTTGGAGAGCCGCAGTGAGCCCGGGCTGCTTCGCTATCAATCGAGCGAATCGAAACGCCGGTCTACTCGAGCTGCTGAGGAGCATCATGCTGTACTTCGCCTGCTTCAAGCATCTGCCGAGCTGCTAAATTGGACGCTTGTCTGCCCAACTTATTTGCCGGATGGGCCATATACTGGCACTTACCGTACCGAGCAAGACTATTTGCCTGAAGGCGGGCTGCAAATTACCGTTGGCGATACCGCCGACTTCACCTACCGTGAGGCAGTCGGCGGAGCCTTCTTCCGATGCAGGGTTGGCTTAGCCGAGTAGCTTTTTAATATCTTCTACAAGATCCTCCGGCTTATCATTCGGCCCAAACCGTTTGACCACCTTGCCGTCCCGGTCTACTAGAAACTTCGTAAAATTCCACTTGATTGCCTTCGAGCCCAGCACTCCGCGAGCTTCATTCGTCAGGTGCTGGTACAGTGGGTGCGCGCCATTGCCGTTAACATCTATTTTGCCAAACAGCGGAAAGGATACCCCGTGGTTAAGCTCGCAAGCCTGCGCAATTTCCGCATCACCCTCCAGCTCCTGATTCATAAACTGTCCACTTGGAAAACCTAGAACCACAAGCCCTTGCTCGCCATACGTATCCTGCAATTGCTGAAGGCCTTTGAATTGAGGTGCGAATCCACATTTGGTAGCTGTATTAACAATCAGCATTACTTTGCCTTTATAAGGCGCCAGCGTCTCCTGCGCACCTGTAATCTTCTTCACTTCGATGTCATAAATGGACATAGTAATAACCTCCTTGAATTCATCTATTGATTTTGATAAATTTAATTTTATACAATTTAATTTCGATTGTCAAATTAGCTTATTGTAACAGTCTGCTATGCATACTGCGCATTCTTTTGACAGGCTCCGCGTGCAATGCTACAATAACTTAATTAATTGCACACAATTGATTACTTGTACAACCTTGATTTGGAAGGGAGAGACAGCTAGCATGAATGAAGATGAATGGATGAAGCTCGATAATCAAGTTTGCTTTTCCTTATATGCCTGCTCGCGGGAAATTACTAAGCTATACCGCCCTGTACTTTCTGAGCTCGGCTTAACGTATACGCAATATGTCACCCTGCTGTCCTTGTGGGAACAAGACAAGGTGACGATGAAAGAGCTTGGCGCGAGACTGCTGCTTGACTCAGGTACGCTAACCCCGCTGCTTAAGAAGCTGGAAGGCATGAGCCTGATTACCCGCATTCGCGATAAATCCGACGAGCGCAATCTCGTTATTCAGTTGACGGATGCTGGCCGCGAGCTTAAAAAACGGGTTGCCGATGTTCCGAAACGCGTTTATGGCGGCTTGGACATTACGCCTGAGGAATTTCATGCCGTTCATAAGCAAGTACGAGACCTGCTTGGCAAAATAGAAGGCGCACAGCAGCCGACCTAACAGGCTTTAGTCGGCCGCTACAACCGATATCAAAAGGATAGAAGAGCAGAGATAACGCTGCCTCCTCTATCCTTTTTTTATATTTTCATTACTGCCGCCCGTTGACGTTTCGGTTGATTGCATGTATAGTTGGTTACATGAGTAACTAACCAGTTTGGTGGTGGACAATATGAGCTTAAGCATCGACGATAGCAGACCGATTTTCATGCAAATTGCCGAGCGCATCGAGGACGATATCATTCAAGGGCTGCTGCCTGAAGAATCGCAGGTGCCTTCGAAAAATCAATTTGCAGCCTTTTACCAGATTAACCCCGCCACAGCAGCGAAAGGTGTCAATCAGCTAGTAGATCAAGGCATTCTTTATAAGAAAAGAGGGATTGGCATGTTTGTTGCGGCAGGTTCAAGAACCTTATTGATGGAGAAGCGTCGTGAGCAGTTTTTCGAGCAGTATGTGGTGACGATGATGCATGAGGCAGAGAAGCTGGGCATTACGGCAGAGCAGCTCTCAGATATGATCAGAAGAGGAGGAACCAAGCCATGAGCCCTATTGCAGAGCTAAAGCGGGTTACGAAAGCCTATGGAAATTTCAAGGCCGTCAACGAGGTCAGTTTCACACTGGAGTCTGATAAAATATATGGTTTGCTAGGACGCAATGGCGCTGGGAAAACGACGATTATGCACATGCTGACGGCCCAATTGTTCGCGACCAGTGGCGAGCTTACCGTCTTTGGCGAAGCCCCTTATGAAAATAACCGTGTACTGAGCCAAATTTGTTTTATTAAGGAGAGTCAGAAATACCCTGACAATTACCGCCTGCTCGATGTACTGGAGCTGTCCGCCTCACTGTTTCCGAACTGGGACCGCACCTACGCGAATAAGTTAGTTCAGGATTTCCAGCTGCCATTGAAGCGTAAAATTAAAAAAATGTCGCGCGGCATGCATTCCTCCGTCGGCATTATTGTTGGACTAGCGAGCCGCGCCCCGCTGACGATTTTTGATGAGCCTTATTTGGGGCTTGACGCTGTGGCCAGAAATTTATTTTATGGTCATTTGCTGGAGGATTATGCAGAGCACCCTCGCACGGTCGTCCTTTCCTCACACCTTATTGATGAGGTTAGCCAGCTTCTTGAGCACGTGATTGTCATCGACAAGGGCTCGATATTGATTAACGAGGATGCCGAGCTGCTCCGGGGTCGTGCCTTCACAGTAGCAGGCTCCGCTTCCGAGGTCGAGTCGTTTCTCGTCGGCAAAACCGTGATCTCCCGCGACCCCTTTGGCGCCTTGCTGTCCGCCACTGTAGATGGCACGCTGCGTGCAGAGGATCGCAAGCAGGCGATGGCGAAAGGGCTGGAGCTTGGCTCCGTATCTCTGCAACAGCTGATTATTCATCTGACGAATGGCAAAACCGAACGAAAGGCGGCTGATTGATCATGAACCGTACTTTAAGCGTAATCAAGCTGCATAGGCGTGATAAATTTACTTGGCTCTTTATCCCGCTGCTCATTGTTGGCTCCAGCTTTCTTGTAAATTGGCTGATAAGTGCAATGATTTCCGAGGGAGACATCTTTACAGGCGGAATCGGCTCCTTACTCGTTTATATGTTTGTAATCGGCATCCTCGTCGTCGCTCAAACTTTCCCGTTTGCGATAAGCTTCAGCATTAGCCGCAGCAACTATTTCACAGGTACCATCGTCATGGGCCTCTTAAGCAGCTTAGGCTCAGCGCTATTGCTGCTGATGTTATCTTTTATCGAACATCAGCTCACAAGCCATTGGTGGACAGGATTGCACTTTTTCCATCTCCCCTACTTGAGTGACGGGAATCTACTCGCGCAGTTGCTTATGCTGTTTCTGCTCATTTTGCATTTGTTTTTGTGGGGGTTCGTCATCGGCTGCTTCTACCGTAAGTTCAGAAAAGTCGGCATGCTGATTTTTGCTCTAGGTTCTTTACTCGTCCTCACCACTGTCTTCTATATCACTAATCAAAATCAATGGTGGGACGATATTTGGACATGGATCACCCAGCATACGGCACTTGGCCTCACCCTTTGGCTCATTCCGTTCATCCTGCTGAATGCTCTGCTATCCTTCCTTATGCTTAGAAGATCAACGATATAAAAGCTTGCTTGAAGGGGTCGCTTCATCATTTCAGACAACGGGTGATAGCGGCTTCTTTCCTATCCATGCCACCCCATTCTAAACGATGCCCCCCAATTCGTGCATAAGTGGTAGCAAGCTGCGCCGCGGTTGAATACACCAATAGTAAGCGAGCGTAAACGTCTTTGCGCTACAGCATAAAGGGGGCTGTTATCTATGGACGGGCATAGCTTGAGCGCAAGCTTACAGGGCTTCGAACGGCTGGATATGATGGAGGATGCAACGAGCGGACTCAAAGCGATCATTGCCATTGATCAGACTAGGCTTGGCCCTGCACTGGGTGGCTGCCGTATGTGGATGTACGCGTCAGAGGAGGCGGCCATTCTCGATGCGCTTCGACTTGCACGAGGCATGACGTATAAATCAGCGCTGGCTGGCATTCCATACGGCGGAGGCAAAGCCGTTATTATCGGCAACCCTGCCACCGACAAAAGCAGCAGGCTGTTCCGCTCACTCGGACGTTTTATCGAACGACTGAACGGGCGTTATATTACCGGGATGGATTTGGGTACTACTCCGCTGGATATGGATGAAATTCTGCATGAAACGCGCCATGTGACCGATGTTACCGGCTCGCTAGGAGCAACTGGCCATTTCACGGCGGAAATGACCGCCTATGGCGTATATATTGCAATTCGTACATCACTTAAGCAAAAATACGGCTCTGAGCAGTTGCAGCAGCGAACCGTTGCTGTTCAAGGACTTGGCAAGGTAGGCTTTGCCCTATGCCGCTATTTGCATCAATCAGGCGCACAGCTTATTGTTGCCGATTTGGATAACAGGCTGGTGCAGCTGGCAGCCACGCAATTTGGGGCTGCACCCGTCGCTGTCGATGTAATCCATAAGCAGCCTTGTGATGTTTTCGCCCCTTGCGCGCTTGGAGGCATTTTGAACGATTTAACCATCCCCGAGCTTAAGTGCCAGATCGTTGCAGGGGCAGCCAATAACCAGCTGGCTGAGCCACGCCATGATGCTTTGCTGAAGCAGGCGGCCATTCTCTATGCTCCCGATTACGCTATTAATGCTGGAGGCATTATCGTAACCGCAGCTGAGCTGGATGGCAGCTCCGCCTCCTATGCCCAAAGTCAGGTCGAACGCATCGGCGATACACTTGCCTCTATATATGGAAAGTCTGCTGGCACCGCGCCTGGCACGCTGCCGCCAGCTGCGGCCGCAGATGCCATTACGCGCAAGCTGATCGGCCTATAGGTATACATGCTCATAGGTTCATAACCCCTTATACTTGCTCCTGGTCCTCACAAAGCCATTGATTCCAGCCAGCAGCAGCGGGCTGCTGGCTCAGGCAACAGCAGCGGAATTATGCCAATACGTGCTTCTTCTTTGTTAGCACCATAATGTGGAAACCAAGGATAGGGCTACTTCGTATAAAATAAAGATGCGGTCACCGCGTCAAATGTACATAGTTATTCAGAGCTTCATCACCCACTTATTGCTCCATGACCTTATATGTCTTGCCGGCAACAAGGCAAGCACCATCCGAAGGAGGACTGCATTTATTTTGAAAAAGCATTTGGCATCCACTATTGTATTTTCCCTGCTGCTCATGGCTGCTTTTCCCGCTATGACGGCCGCCGCAGAAAGCATGAGGCTGTTTATTAATGGAAGCGCCGTTTCTGCCGCAGGCGAACAGCCTTACAAATCCCAGAATACCGTCATGATCCCGCTGCGCAGCACAGCCGAGCAGCTAGGCTTTAAAGTGACTTATCAGAAAACAGGCTCCGAAATCGTGCTTGAAGGACAAGAGCTTTCCGTCATTTTCCGCACCGGGAGCAGAACCGCTGTTGTAAATGGCGAGAAACGCTCATTCGATGCCGTATCCGTTCAAAAGCAGGGACGTACTTATGTACCGCTCGCTTTTTTCGATAAGGCACTCGGGCAGCAAGCTAGCTTTGACAGCGGCACGCAGCAAATTTCCATTACGACAGCGCAGTTTGAGGCTGAAGGCTGGATCAAGCGCGTAACTGAGCTGCTAAGCAAAGGAAGCCACCAGAAGCTGTCGGATGATTATTTTTCCAGTGGTCTCAAGGCACAGCTCTCCGTAACAGCACTCGAGCAAGGATGGGAAAGCATCAAGTCACGAGCAGGCAACTTCGTTCGCTCAGAGGACATTGCCATAACTGGCACAGCTGGTGAGAAGACTATTATTAAGGCTACCGCAGCGTTTGAGAAAGCCAGCTTTAATCTGACGCTTTACGTCAACATGCAGAGCAAGCTGCTGGAAGCCATGATGATTACACCAAAGCCCGTCGATAAGGAAGCCCCCGTTACGATTGTTGAAGAAGAGGTTACTGTCGGAGAAGGCACTCCTTATGCGCTTGGCGGAACGTTGACTCTGCCGAAAAATGCCTCTGGCCCGCTGACAGCGGTCGTATTGGTTCAAGGCTCTAGCGCGACTGATCGCGATGAGGCGGTAAGCGGCTATAAGCCCTTCCGCGATATCGCTTGGGGACTTGCTGAGCAAGGGATTGCCGTACTGCGCTATGACAAACGTACATTTGTGTACGGCAATAGTATGACGAAAGAAGCATTAATGAAAATGACCGTAAAGGAAGAAACCATTGACGACGCCATAGTTGCGGCCAAGCTGCTCAAGGCGGATAAACGGATTGATGCCTCAAAGGTGTATGTAGTTGGTCATAGTCTTGGCGGTATGCTTGCACCTCGAATTGATGCGGAAGGCGGCGACTTCGCCGGACTTGTGCTGCTTGCTGGCTCGCCGCGCTCGCTGTGGGAAATCCTCTATGACCAAACTCAGGCTGTTGTTGCCGCTATGGATGATAAAGACCCAGCCAAGCAGAAGAATACCCAGTTCATTGAAGCCGAATACAAGAGGGCACAAGCACTGGATACGTTGACCGATGCGCAGGCGCAGGCGACGACGATTTTCTCGATTCCCGCCTACTATTTCAAAGAAATGGATAAACATCCCGCCAGCGAATATGCTGCAAAATTAACGAAGCCTGTGCTTATCCTGCAAGGCAAGGACGATTTCCAAGTGTATGCGAATAAAGACTATGTGCTGTGGGAGGAACTGTTCAAAGGAAAATCGAATGCTTCCTTCAAGCTGTATCCGGGCCTTAACCACTTTTTCGTAGATTACAGCGGCGAAGGAGAAGGTACAGTAGCGGAATACAACCATTCTGGCAGCTTCGCTGAAGAGGTTATTACCGATATCGCCAAGTGGCTGAAGCAGCAGACCTAGCCCTCATCTCGCCTCCAATACCAATAACCGCCAGCCTGGACTGTGGAGCTTAATGCTCCCGCGCTGTCCAAGCTGGCGGTTTCTTTTTGCCCGATGCCTATTTATTTTTTATGATCCGCTCATTCGCCCTTAAGCAGCTTCTCCATAAAATCGAGTCCATTGGATTGTCCCATGGCGAGCGGCCCTACGATTTCTGTATTTACGACATAAACATGCCCGTCTTTAACCGCCTTAAGGCTGTTCCATACCGCATTTCCCTCAAGATCCTTCATCGTCAGCTCTGCTGTTCCCGTATAATCCTCTGCGACAAAAAGATAATCCGGATCGACTTCGCTGACACCTTCCAGATTGATTTCTCCCCAATCCTTCATATCCTTGAACTTGCTGAAGCCGATACCCTCATAATATGGACTCAGGCGGCTGCCGCCAAAATAATAGAAGCCTTTGCTCCACATCATTACAAACATCGCCTCTTTACCTTGAATACCTGTATTTTCAGCCATAGCTGCTACTTCCTTCAGCTTTGCATTATAGCCATCAATATACTGCTTTGCCTTGTCCTCCTCGCCTAAAACCTCCGCAATTTTGACAATGGTATCCTGCCAGTCTTCCGTTTGCGTTATGACAACCGTCTTTCCAATCTTCGCAAGCTGCTCATACGTCTTCTCGTCCCCATCAGAAGCAATAATGACGTCTGGCTCAAGCGCCATTATCTTCTCCAAATCGACCTCGTCGCCAAGATCTGCAACCGCATCCCCCTGTAGAAATACCTCATATGCCGGAAAAGCTTTAAGTGATCTATACCCAACGACACCGCTAACTACATCCTGCTCGCCAATTGCGAACAGTTGATCCGCATAAGGGAAATAGGTAACGGCGACCTTCTTCGGCTTCGCATCAATGACTGTCTCGCCTTTCACATGCGTAATCGTCCTTGGAAAGGCTGCTTCGCTGCCAGCTTGACCAGCACCGCCTTGCTTAGCCTCCTCCACAGCCGCATCGCTATTGCCGCCCACTGCTCCGTTAGTCGCTGCATCAGGAGCTGCTTCACTTCCGCAAGCTGAAAGTAAAATCACCAGCAGCAAAATACTAACCGCGCTTGTTATCCCTTTAAATCTACTAAACATACGTAATCCCCCGCCTCTAGCCTCTTTATGATAATGATTTTCATTGTCGTCCAAATTATAAACAATGAACGGGCGAGATGAAATAGACGATTGTTAAAAGTCAGGTGGATTATTTCCTAAGCTTTGCCGAAACATACTCGGTGAACAACCGCTATGCTTTCGAAACAGACGACTAAAATAATGGGCATCCTCATAACCGACGTTGCGTGCGACGCTGCTGACCGAGCAGTTGCTCGTCGTAAGCAAATACTTGGCGCGTTTCATGCGATGCTCGATAAGATAGTCGATTGGAGAACGACCCGAATACTTGTGGAAGGCGTACGCAAATTGCTTTTTTCCCATGCTGTGCAACTCGGCGAGTCCTGCTGCGGTTAGCGGCTCCATATAATGGTGATGGATATAATCCAGCGCCTGCTCCACCATTTTGCCATTCTCGTTAGTGCTGTGACTGCGCACGCTCACCAACCACTCATTCATAATGCTGTAGAAAAGCTCCTTCTCCCGCAGCATATTCATCTGGCCAGCAAGCGCCGATACTTCACAGAGCCGTTGCAGCAGCTCCACCATGCGGGTATTGCTGCCATACTCTGACAAGTAGTGCGTTTCCGCATAATGGATTTTTCCGGCTGAAAGGTCGGGGAGGGTGCTGCGATAATGAATAAGCACAAATTGAAAATCCTCTGCTTCCGCCACCTCTAGCTTCAGCAGCATGCCCGCGCCGCCATGAACGACACTGCCCGGCGCAACCTCATAGGCTGTGCCGTTAAATTCAAATATCGCATGCCCTCTTAAGGCAAAAACAAACCCCGAGAAGCGCGTAGGATACGTTGTTGTATGGCTGTGGTAAATGCCCGGCGCTATCGTATTCATATAGACGCCTTCAATAGTAATCATGCCCCTGGCGAGCTGCCCAGCCAGCATGTTGTAATCCATCACGATTGCCGTTCCTCCATGCTGGCCGCGAGGCTAAGCAGCTTGTTCATCGTCTGCCAGTTGCGCGAGGTGGCGGCCACACCTAGCTTTTTCTCCAGTAAATTATTCGAGAACATCGACTTGCGCACGCTTTGGCGGCAATAAATATACACTTCGCTATCATGCAGGCGGTAGTCGTCCACCTCGCTGCTGCATGCGAGCAGCCGCTGCTTGCCTTCTTCGGTAGGTGTGTCCGCCAGCAGCGCGACATAAATATTTTCACCAGCCTGTAGCTGGGCTGCATCAAAGGGGCTGCGCGCGACAATCGCCGCCAGCTCGGTGTTGGTACGTATGACGACGGGAACGTCGAATCCGAACACCGCCATTATTTCCTGCTGAATGTGCAGGCGCAGCAAATCCGCAGGCGCTTCCGATTCGAAGAGCACATTGCCGCTTTGAATATACGTTTTCACCTGCTGCAAGCCAAGCTGCTCAAACATCCGCTGCAAATCCTGCATTTTAATGATTTTATGCCCGCCGACATTAATGCCGCGGAGCAATGCTATATAAATGGCCATTCAACAGCACCTGCCCTCTTCTCAATAATCCTAAGTATAGCATGTACACCCCTACGCGCGAACGCTGCTGCAGTTGTGCTAAAATAGAAATAAACCTACAGATACATACGGGCAAGGTAAAACGGCTTTTGCCGTCCTCTGGCGGCGCGGCGCGTTTCAGTCCGAGAAATATAAGCCTATTTATATGTGTAAGCTTATAAATTCTTATATTTTGAAATAGAGGAAAAAGGAGCATGGAAGCATGAAACAAGAACTGATGGAGCGCTTTATTTCTTATGTGAAAGTGAATACGCAATCAGATGACCGCAGCGAAAGCTGTCCGACGACACCGGGGCAGCTGGTGCTTGCCAACCAGTTGATCGAAGAGCTCATGAAGATCGGCATGGAGGAGGTTAGCGTCGATGAGAACGGCTATGTGATGGCTACACTGCCTGCCAATACCGACAAAACCGTTCCGACAATCGGCTTTCTCGCCCATATCGATACTGCACTAGACTTCACTGGTGAAAACGTTAAGCCGCAAGTGGTCGATAACTATGACGGCGGTGACATTGTTCTCAACGAAGCACTGTCTATTGTTTTGTCGCCAACCGCTTCACCAGAGCTGAGCCAGTACGTTGGACATACGCTGATTACAACAGATGGCACCACGCTGCTGGGCGCCGACAACAAAGCGGGCATTGCCGAAATTATGACGGCGATGGTGTATTTGATTCAGCATCCTGAAATAAAGCATGGCAAAATCCGCGTCGCCTTTACGCCGGATGAGGAAATCGGTCGTGGGCCGCATCGCTTCGACGTTGCCGCCTTCGGTGCAGATTATGCCTATACGATGGACGGCGGGCCGCTTGGAGAGCTGCAATACGAGAGCTTTAATGCGGCTGCTGCCCACATTATTTGCAAAGGCACGAACGTGCACCCCGGCACAGCCAAAGGAAAAATGGTTCATTCGGCGAAAATCGCTATGGAATTGCACAGTCAGCTTCCCGCTGAGGAGGCACCGGAATTTACGGAGGGCTACGAAGGCTTTTATCATTTGACTCAAATGAGCGGCGATGTGGAGCAGTCCGAGCTGCGTTATATTATTCGTGATTTTGATCGAGCAGCCTTTGCGGGCCGCAAGCAGAAGCTTACGGACATCGTCAGCGGGCTTAAGCACAAATATGGCGAGGCCAGTGTAGAGCTCAGCATTCGCGATCAGTATTTTAATATGCGTGATAAAATCGAGCCCGTTATCGGCATCGTCAATCAGGCTAAGCTGGCGATGGAGAACCTCGGCATTAAGCCAGATATAAAGCCGATTCGCGGCGGTACCGATGGCTCGCAGCTATCTTATATGGGGCTTCCTACACCTAATGTGTTCACAGGTGGCGAGAACTATCATGGCCGTTACGAATACGCATCGGTAGACAATATGCTGAAAGCCGTTCAGGTCATCGTGGAAATTGTCAAGCTGGCGGAAGCAGACGCTTGAGCTTGAGCTTGAGCTTAAACTTGAGCTTCTGCCTGAGCTTATTGGAGCAAACACAGCGCACATTATGACTTTTACAAGCAAAAGAACCTTCGCTCTACACCGAATACGGGGTAGTCGAAGGTTCTTAATTCTATCACGAGGTCGGACGATCAATGGAGAAACGTTCGCCGAGTCCTGCATAATCGCTGCCGGCAAGTCTCGCTATTGGTGCTAGCTGGTCAGCGTCAATATAACCCCGTTCATCGTAAACCGTCTCATCCAGATGATAGAATACCACCTTGCCGATTAGCAAATCGCAGGCTGGCGCATCGTCTGTTCCACCGAGCGGAATCGCCTTCTCCAGCACGCATTCCATCCGAATTTTCGCTTCAGCTACACCAGGTACGGCGATCCGAACGCTTGGAACAGGCGTAAGTCCTGCTGCTGCGACCTCGCTTTCCTCTGGTGGAAGATTTGCCGCCGTCACGTTCAACTGTTCAATATACGATTGGTCGGCAATATGCACGACGAATGCGCCTGATTCAATCGCATTGCGGGCGGTATCCTTCTGCTGACCGCCCTGCTTCCGCTGTACCGAAACCGATAACAGCGGCGGATTAGACGATACAACATTGAAGTAGCTATACGGCGCAGCATTGAGCACGCCTTCTGACGACAGCGTCGTCACAAAAGCAATCGGCCGCGGTATAATGCTGCCCGAAAGCAGCTTATAATTGTCGCGGGCCGAGCGCTCCGACGGATCAATGGTTACCATCATGGACATATAACCTTGGCATACCAAGCTGCGGCTGCATCGACTTCACTGCCCGTTAGCTGATGGCCATAGTTTTCCCAATGTACGCTAACCGCTGCTCCTGCGCCGGACAGCATCGTTTGCAGCTCCTCCGTCTCCTGCGGCGGGCACATCTGATCATTGCGGCCTGCTCCGATGAAACAGGAAATACCGGTCATATCGGGAAGCTCGACGCTGCGAAGCGGTACCATCGGGTGATGTAAAATCGCGCCGCGAAAGGCATCCTTGTAATGAAACATCAGGCTGCCAGCTATGTTGGCGCCATTGGAGTAGCCGATGGCGACGAGGTTTTCACGATCAAAGCCATAGTCAACGGCAGCCTGGTCCAGAAAATCATGCAGCTCCTTCGTACGAAGCACCAAATCCTCCTCGTCAAACACACCTTCGGCGAGTCTGCGGAAATAGCGGGACATCCCATTTTCCAATACGTTTCCTCTTATGCTTAGCACCGATGCTCTAGGATCAATCCGGCCAGCCAGCGGCAGCAAATCTCGTTCTGTTCCTCCAGTACCGTGCAGCAGCACCAAAACTGGCGCCGCTGCATTCGTTCCTTGCTGATAAATATGCTTCATTGTCCATTCCCCTTTCACTTACGGTAATTGGATAGGCGGCAGCAGCCGCACAATGTCCTCACGATGCTGTTCATACCATTCTGGCAGCATCAATTTTTCACCAAGATGTTCCGGCTCCTCATCACGAGCAAAGCCTGGAGGATCTGTCGCAATCTCGAATAATATGCCGCCCTCTTCGCGGAAATAAATTGCATGGAAATATTGTCTGTCAATTATTGGTGTAGGTTGGTAGCCATTTGTCTCTACATGGCTTCTCCAAAGGGCATGCTCTGCATCATCTTTGGCGCGCCATGCAATATGATGCACCGTACCGGAACCGCCATGGCCAGGCTCGACTCGCTCAATCGGAAGATCAATGATATTGCCAAGGTCAGCCGATGATCTGAAACGTGCATAACCAGCATCCTCACCGATTTTGCTCAGTCCCATTACCTCTTCCAGTAAACGGAACGTTTGTTGTGGAGCAGAGCTGTACAAAATCGCACCGCCAAAGCCTTTAATGGCTTTGTCTGTCGGTACCCCAGCATAAGACCAGTCGCTCAGCGGGCCTTCCTCCCTAGCTACAAGCTCAAGCTGCAAGCCATCAGGGTCAACGAATTGTACATACGACTCGCCAAACCGCTGCGTTTCGGTAAATGGCACTTCATATTTTGTCAAACGCTCTTTCCAAAAATCCAGCGCTCCCACAGGAACAACATAAGTGGTTACCCCAACCTGTCCTCCGCCAATCACACCTTTACGACCGTGTGCGAATGGGAAGAAGGTCATGATCGTGCCTGGGCTGCCAGCTTGATCTCCGAAATACAGATGATACACTTCCGGGGCATCGAAATTGATTGTTTTTTTCACGAGCCGCTGGGCAAGTACGCCCGCATAGAAAGTAACCGTTGCTTGTGCATTAGATACGAAAGCTGTAATGTGGTGAATGCCTGCTGTTTGTTGTGTCATTTGTGAACACTCCTCTATTATATCATGGATTTGAGAATCTTTAAATTAAGATATTTGGGCTGAGAGATTACGATAAGTGACTGTACAGGATACGAAGCAGCTTCTAAATAAATGTATCCTGCGCGTGCCTTCCGAGCTTCTTGAGCAGTTCGCTTGCCAGCTTCTGTTCCTCTGAAGATAAGCCGCTAACCGCTTCTTTAATAATAACTGCATGTACAGGGAATACTTCTTCAATAAACTGTGTGCCCTGACTCGTTATTTCTGCGAAGATGAGCCGACGATCATCAGCCGAAGCTCTACGCTGCACGAGCTGCTTCTTCTCAAGCTTATCTATGACGTAGGTAATGTTGCCGCTGCTCATCAGCACCTTGCCGCCGATTTGCTGCAAAGGCTGTGCACCCTTGTGATACAGCATTTCCAGTACCCCGAATTCGGTGCGATTCAAGCCATGCTTGCGAATGTCTCGGTCACCGTGGGCATTAATCCATTGGCTGGCTCGGTTGAGCGCAATGTAGAGCTTCAAGGCGCTGTCCTCGGCTTCCTGCGGTGACATCTTCATCGTGCTGTCCGCCTCTTTCATTGCCCTCACCTCCTTGCATTTATTATCTTAAATTTAAGATACTACAATTAAAGATAAATTGCAAGCATTTGCTTCAATATTTTTTCACCCTTCTTCACGCCTGCGCGTCCACTCTATCCTTGGCGTTCATTATGATATAATGGAGAGTATGACTTACAAGTCCATTCACTGTACAGGAGGTTATTGTTATTATGACCTATTCACATACCGTTCCTCTTTCCATTCTTGATCTGGCTCCCGTTGTTGAAGGCGGCAATGCAACCGATGCCTTCAAAAATACGCGTGATCTCGCCCAGCATGCTGAGCGTTGGGGCTATCAGCGCTATTGGCTGGCTGAGCATCACAATATGCAAGGCATTGCCAGTGCCGCTACCTCCGTTCTCATCGGTTATGTTGCCGAAGGCACGAATACGATCCGCGTCGGCTCCGGTGGTATTATGCTGCCCAATCATGCGCCGCTTATGATAGCCGAGCAATTCGGCACGCTTGCCTCCATGTATCCGGGGCGCATTGATCTCGGACTTGGGCGTGCGCCAGGCTCAGACCAGGCAACCGCCCGCGCGCTGCGCCGTGGGCTTAATGGCAATAACGGCCAAGACTTCCCTGAGCTGCTTGGCGAGCTTCGCAGCTTTCTAAACCCTTCTATAGAAGAGGGCGTTCCTGCGGTTCGCGCTTTTCCAGGCGAAGGACTCGATATTCCGATCTGGCTGCTAGGGTCCAGCGGCTTTAGCGCTCAGCTGGCAGGGCAGCTCGGCTTGCCGTTTGCTTTCGCCAGCCATTTTGCACCTGACTATTTAATGCAGGCTTTGCAATTGTATCGCAGCAGCTTCCGACCTTCGGCAGCGCTGAAGCGGCCTCATGTCATGATTGGCGTAAATATTCTCGCAGCCGATACAGATGAAGAAGCACGCTTCCTCGCCTCCTCGCAGGAGCAGCAGTTCCTGAACCTCATCCGCGGCCAGACGAGCAAGCTAAAACCGCCCGTTGCGAACATGGATGACCTGTGGAATGAACAGGAGAAGGTTGTCGTCCGCAGCAAATTCAGCTTCGGCGTAGCCGGAAGCAAGGAAACGGTACGCCGCAGAATCGCTGACATTATTGAAAAAACAGGCGCTGATGAGCTGATGATAACAGGCTCTGCTTATGATCATCAGGCACGCCTTCGCTCTTTTGAATTGATTGCTGAGATCAGGAACGAGGGTTAGGGCATTTTCAGCCGCAATATAAATATGTCATAAAAAAGTACCCACAAGTCTGAACGCTTTTATACGCGTCTGCTTGTGGGTACAAATTTTTGCATTCTAATTACAATCTATTCGAGACTGCACACTTGAAACACTTGTTACAAGTAGGAGATTATAATTATTGCATTACTTTAACTGGTAATGTTCGATTCGCTGTAGTTCCGTCTCCAAGTTGGCCTTTTCCGTTCCAGCCCCATGTCCAAATGCTTCCGTCGCTTTTAATTGCAGCACTGCTCAAGGATCCCGCGCTTACGCTCCGCACCCCCGTCAAGCCCTTCACCTGTACAGGAGTCGATCTATCCGTTGTCGTGCCATCTCCCAGCTGACCTTCTGCATTCCTTCCCCATGCCCATACCGTGCCATCACTCTTTAGAGCTAATGAAAAGCTTCCTCCTCCAGCTATGCCTACGACCCCGCTTAACCCGCTCATCTCCGTTGCCTTGCCTGAGCTGCCTTGACCCGCCCACGGCCAATACCATACCTTCCCGCTCTCCGTGAGCGCCAAAGTACCTGAGGCCTCTGAAATCGCGACTACTCTTTCAGGCACCACAATCTGAACAGGCGTTTTTGCATTCCGAGTGACCTCCCACACCGTTCCATCGCTTTTGAGAACCGTTATTTTGTCTGTTCCCGCCGAAATCTGACTTACGCCCTCCAATCCCTCTTTTTTCTCTGCTGCGTATAGGTTCAGGTTATACATATGAATACTGGTTCCCCATGTCCATACCGTTCCGTCTTTTTTCAGCGCGTAGCTGGTATTCCCTGATGCTGACACGGCTATCACGTCTGTTAATCCCCATGCCTGCTTGGCCTTCATTTGACCATTCCGATCGCCTGTTCCCAGTTGACCATACGTATTGTCGCCCCATGCCCACACGGTTCCGTCTTCCTTTACCGCCAACGTATGTGCGGAGCCTGCTGCTGTATGCACAATCCCATTTACATCCGGCACTTGCACAGCCGTTGATTTCGAATTAATCGTGCCATCTCCCAATTGTCCATTGCTATTGTTGCCCCAACCCCATAACGTCCCGCCTGCTTTTACATACAACGCATGGTTGCTGACCACTAGTTTGTTCTCAGGAGAGACAACCGTAACTTTTAGCCAGCCATAATTCGTCCATTCTGACCATAACGCATCATCTTTCACCCTAACTCTAACTTTAAGGAGCTTGTTCTGCGGCAAATCAGCAGTCACCACCCAGCTCCCTCCTGCTTGACGGCTATTTTTCGCAATCTGACCCGAATCCACTACTACTGCCCCTGACTCATCCGCGATTTGTACATGCAGCTGGCTGTAGACCGTTTGGGCATCCGTATCCACCTGCTCCCAGCCGATAGAAGGACGCGTAATATTACTGATCATGGGCTGACTTTCTGTACCTATCGGATATTTCAACGTAATCGTCGGCGCCGTGTTGTCTTTCACTTGAACAGGGAGCAAACGATTCGTAATCGTGCCGTCACCTAATTGACCTTGACTGTTCAAGCCCCACGTCCAAACCGTCCCATCACGTTTTATCGCCGTACCATTTGAATAACCCGCACTTATACTCCGCACCTCCGTCAAACCCTTTACTTGCACAGGAGTCTGCTTATCGGTTGTCGTGCCATCCCCCAATTGACCTTCTGCATTCCTTCCCCATGCCCAGACCGTGCCATCACTCTTTAAGGCTAATGAAAAGCTTCCCCCTCCAGCTATGCCTACAACTCCGCTTAACCCGCTCATCTCCGTTGCCTTGCCTGAGCTGCCTTGACCCGCCCACGGCCAATACCATACCTTCCCATTTTCCGTGAGCGCCAAAGTACCTGAGGCCTCTGAAATCGCGACTACCCTTTCAGGCACCACAATCTGAACAGGCGTTTTTGCATTCCGAGTGACCTCCCACACCGTTCCATCGCTTTTGAGAGCCGTTATTTTGTCCGTTCCCGCCGAAATTTGACTTACGCCCTCCAATCCCTCTTTTTTCTCTGCTGCGTATAGATTGAGGTTATACATATGGATACTGGTTCCCCATGTCCATACCGTCCCGTCTTTTTTCAGCGCATAGCTGGTATTGCCTGATGCCGACACCGCTATCACGTCTGTTAATCCCCATGCCTGCTTGGCCTTCAATTGACCATTCCGATCACCCGTTCCCAGTTGACCATACGTATTGTCGCCCCAGACCCATACCGTTCCGTCTTCCTTTACCGCCAACGTATGTGCGGAGCCTGCTGCTGTATGCACAATCCCATTTACATCCGGCACTTGCACAGCCGTTGATTTCGAGTTGATCGTGCCATCTCCCAATTGACCATTGCTATTGTTGCCCCAACCCCATAACGTTCCGTCTTCCTTTGCGTATTGCATGTGGTTGCTTGCCACTAATTTATTTCGCCCCTCAGCAACTACGAATATACTTTCGAAGGATTTGCTTGCAGCAGATATATTTCCCGCCGCATCATATGCCTTTACAGTTAGGGCATAAAGTTTATTTGGCATGAGACTCGTTACTTCAAAGCTTGTAGAGCCTGTTGTTCCTATTAAATTAGAACCCTCATATATTTGGTAACCCGTCACCGCAACATTGTCCTTCGCTTCTTTCCACGACAATTTCAGCTTAGTTGCTGTTTTTTCGCTTGCACTTAAATTTGTTGGCGCCTCCGGAGGAGTTGTATCTGGCATCGTCCGAACATTTAAAATCGAGCTTAACTCTGAAGCATTTCCTTTGACATCCTTAGCTTTAATAGAAATATCATACGAAGTATCCGGCATCAGCTTTGTAACCGTATAGGAGGTAGAAGCCGAAGTACCTGCTAGTTCTGTGCCCACATATATATCATAATTTTTTACCGCAATATTATCGGTAGATGCTGACCATGATAGCGTTACGGTTTGATCTGTTTTAGTCAGCAATTGCAAATTAGTCGGAACGGAGGGCGCTTCTGTATCCGCATTAGTCACCACCGTTATCGCTGTGCTGAAACCAGAAATATTACCCGAGGCATCCTTGGACTTGATGGTAAAGGAATATGCCGTCTCTGGAACCAGCCCCGTTACAGTGAATTCTGTAGATACAGAAGATCCCGCAAGAACATTTCCGTTCTTATAAACATCGTAACCCGCGACGCCAACATTATCTGTAGACGCAGCCCATGACAAGGTCACCGACTTTTCTGTTTTTGATTTAACGACTATCTCTACAGGAACAGTTGGCGCTTGTACATCCCGATTAGTAATAGCAACTACTTCTGCACTTGAATTCGAAGGGTTACCTTCCTTATCTACCGCCTTGATGGAGAATCTGTATGAAGCATTCGGCTTCAAATCTCGAACGGTATACGCCAACGTCTTGGAAAAACCAACCTGCTTGGCACCTTCATAAATTTCATAGCCTTTTATACCTTCATTATCCGTTGCAGCCTGCCAGACCAAAGACACTGTCGTTTCTGTTTTCCCTGCAACAGACAGAGCAGTCGGCACAGTTGGTGCAGTAACGTCAATATAGGAATTATCCAAGTACTCATCAGCTGGAACTTCTTTCGTTAGATGAAGCACTTGCACGTTTCCATCACCATTAAAGTCATACAAAATATCCGTTTGATTCGTACCTGCTTGACCGCCTGTGAATTCAAACTTAATTTGGGACTTATCGTTAATGTCCAGGTTCTGAATCAAATTCGTGCGAACAGGAACAGAGGATTCGTATCTGGTTACACCCAGATTTACCTCCCCTTCATCTGTTCCAACAATATCAAAATTCACCTTTACACCTGCTGATATAAACAAGAGCTTTGATTCGCCTACTATTTCATAAGTTAAACCCTCAATGTTATTCACAACAAAACCATTCTCATCGACAAAGGCTTTGTTACCATATTGATCCGTTACAACGACATTAACCGGGCATAAAATATCTATAGCGTCACCTTTAATTTCTGTTAATGACGGTTTGGGATAATTATAGGCTGGCAATGGGTCATTATCTGCCACGATGCTTTTGACGATTTTGAACATGTTAGATGGTTCTGTTCCTTTGGGTCGGAGTATACCGATATGGGAACTTCTCAAATAATAGTTTGTAGAGCTGCCTTGCTCGTTAAAGTTCGCACTGAGCAGCGATACAACCCCATCCCCCATTCCCCAAATAGCTTTATACGAGCTACTTGTATATCGGTTAGGTCCCTTGTACTCCAATAATTTCAATATGGTCTCCCTGTCGTCATCGTAATAACCGATAAGACGATACTCCTTAATGGCAGAATCTAATTGCTTGTTTTCAACGGTGTATCGGAATGAACTACTATACTCCGGGACTTCATAAATAGCATTATTGAAGTTTTCTTTAATCATGGCTACGGTATCAGAGTAGCTAGATTTGTTTTTAGATGGCGTTTGCGCATTTGTATACTGATAGAAGCTAGAAAATTTATTTCCGTATAAACCCTTATAGGCATTCACATATTTCTCACCCGGAAGCAATTGGAATACAGCAGGATAATTTTGCACCATTCTATGCATTTCGGTTAACGTCAAAGGAAAGTATTTATACTGAATAACTCCCAAATCATCCCCAACCGCTAGTCCTTTTAAAGCTCTGGCTGTGCCCAAATTAGGTGAAGCAATATTTATAAAGTTTTTTACTTTGTTTTTAGCTGTAGCATCTGTAAGCAAATAGTATCTGGCTACAATACCTCCTGTGCTATGCGTGACCAGATTAATCTTTTGTCCGCCTGCTTTATCAAATTCAGCATCCACCTTTTCCTTTACAAGCTCCGCTGCAAGCCTTAAATCTCTCCTCCAATCATATCCTACTGGTTCAACTGTAACATTACTAACTTCTAAATAGTCAATAAATGCTTCTCCATAGTCGTTATTTGCATATTTCTCAAATATTTTACCTTGAGTAGTTCCATTATCAGGTACACCTGCACTAGTCAACAAAAGAGGATTCTGAAAAGGACTTACCCTTATACTCGGCCAGACCTCAACACCATCTTGTAAAATCTCTGAATTCATAAACCCGGGTACATAAACAATAACCTTTTTCTCAGGACTTACAATAACGATTTGGCTCCTAGTCTGTGAATTCCCCGCTTTATCATACCCCGTCAATTCAAATATATAGTTCCCAGCTGTTGTGGGCGTATACTTCTGACTAGGTGTATTTGGTGGAAGATCCTTATTTAATAAAAAGACACCATCTTTCTTCACTATAAAATTCAGCTTCGTAACCGCTATATTATCGGACGCTGAGAAATGAATTAGAATCTCTTTATTTTCATAATAGGGTAGCGCAGTGGCCACAGAAATCGAAACCGATGGGTTTGTTGTATCTGCTAGTGTTTTCTTAGCCAACGCATTACTAAATTCACTTAGCTCCCCGCTACTATTTTTCGAAGCAACGGTGAAATTGTAAGTAGTATCTGGATCAAGGCCCGTGAAGCTCTGATAATTATTGCTTGTTGTTGTGAAATATTGTCCATCTTTACGTACACTATAATCTGCTCCTACGATTCTATTCCATCTTAACGTCATAGATGTTTCCGTAACATCTGTTACCGTTAGCCCAGCAGGAACAGGAAAGAGTGTACTTTTGTAAATAATCGCATCATCGCTTCTTTCTCCCGATGCATTAGTCGTTAACACCTGCATGACATACTGCGTATTTGGCTGCAAGCCTGTAAATGTATAGCTCTTGTTCATTGTAGTGGTGACAGTGCTACCATTAAGTCTAACAATATACTGCAAGCCACCACCCATATCGTTCCAGTTAATTCTAATGCCGCTATCTGAATAGCTGCTAATATACAGTCCCGTAGGCTTTACTGGCGTGGCATTGGATTGAGTTGCAGTAACATAAATAGTAAAGAAATCTGTTAAAGTGGTGCCTGAGTAGGCATATTTAATTTTGTATGTTCCTGGAGTTAAACCGGAAGAGGTGTTCCATGTATATTCAATGGGAACGTTTGCACTTACGTTAGTAAATTCTCCGTCTCCAATTTTAACACCTGCTGGATTAAAAACACCAATATATACTTTGCTCTTCGGAGCAGAAAGGATTAAAGAAACCGTAGCGCTTTCTCCAGGCACGATGGACTGTCCATTACCACGATGCCCATAGGCAAGAATAGAAACCTCTCCATCCTGTGCCTCAAATATGGGAGGAATCCACTCTTCATCCTCATTTGTGTCAGAACCCAAAAAAATGGGAGGGATAGGATCCTCGTTAAGACCAATTGCTTTTGCAACGTTTACTATTCCACTGCCATAAGAAGTTTGTTCACCTAACGGTGTCGCACTTGAATGTAGTGTTGATTTGAGCTCGGAAGGCGTTTGCTGAGGATTTGTTGAGATTAAAAGCGCCGCCGCTCCTACTACAAATGGGGCTGCAACTGATGTACCTGATAAAACACCGTAATCACCATCAAAGGTTGTGCTTAAAATATCACTACCAGGGGCAACTAAATTTAATTGAGCGCCTGTACTTGAATAAATGGCGCGTTTGAATGATCGGGTAACAGCGCCAACGGACACAACTTCCCCAAAACGCGCTGGATAAAGCTCAGTCTCTTCCCCTGCACCTGAGTTACCAGCAGCAGCAACAACCAATATTCCTGCATCATTCGCTCGAATGACGGCTTCGCGCAAAATTTCGCTCGATTCCATTCCGCCAAAGCTGATGCTAATTATATTCATTTGGTTATTAATGGCCCAGTCTATGCCATTTACAACTTGTGCATACGTACCCTTACCCTCTGCATCTAGCACTTTTACCGCATATAATTCCGCATCAGGAGCCACACCAGCTACTCCCTGACCATTTATTTGCGCGCCAATAATGCCCGCTACGAATGTACCATGCCCATTATCATCCTCGAAATTTGCGACCCCGTTTACAAAAGATACGCCACCATTCACACGGAGATCCGCATGTTCTGCGATTCCTGTATCTAAGACAGCGATTTTCACTCCTACGCCTTTCATTTCTGCCTGATGGGCTTGATCTCCTCCAATCGAATAGAGACCCCAGCTTACTGAATCACCATCTACGTTTCTATACGTATAGGCATCTCCCTCTTTGACGGGCACTCCCTCTGTTAGCATACTCACGGGGCTATTGGGCTCGATGTACTTTATTTCTGGGTTTTGCTCCAGTTGCTCCTTCTCAGATTCGGTCAACAGCACTGTTGTTATTTTACTATCTTGCTGTTCTGCATTTTGTTCAAAAATGCTTCTTGCAACCATATCTGTCTCATCAATAAATTCTTTAATATCTACTTTCTCCTCAAAAGCAATCATATACTCCTGAACTTCACCCGTATCCTCATATACCGATTCAGTTGCTGTTGGACTCCAGACATTTGTATCCTCAACACCTGCTTCGTTTATATTCTGAGCATAAGTAGTTGGCGTGAGATTAAAGATTAGTGAAAGTGTAATTACAGCGGCTATCATAGATTTAATTGTTCCCATTTAACATTCTCCTTTATCTTCAAAAAACTACGCCTATTAGTTTATGATTGATAACCTTTATATTAATCCGGTGTACAAGATCCTCTATCTTTACTTTTGTAAACTCTCCCTATATTCAGAGTGCGGCATGAATCTTTATCAGTCATAGACCTGTACCTTACCTGCCATCTATTGTTTATAGAGTCATATTTAATTTGATCATACTCCCAACGTGTAAGTTGATCCTTCATATCATGATTAGCATATTCCAACGCCTTCGCCTCACTCATCGGAGGAACATAGTTCCACCACAGCATATAGCCCGTTATAAAGACCGCCATTGCCCCTAGTATGCTCAATAAGTAAAGCGTTTTCTGTTTCTTCTTGGTCTGCGAGCGTCTGAAATATCGGATGTGGAAGGCTACCAGCGTACAAGTGTAAATCAAATATAAGATTTGATAGATATTCGCTCTCTGCACTAGCTCCTTTCCTTCCGACCCTCCATTCCAGCTTTCATACATTAAATGGAATGACACTTCACCGACATACCAAAACAATTGAAATCCAAAAAGAAACCAACTTACATGCAAAACAATCCCGATCACAATGTAACGAGAATCTTTCACCTTTTACCCCTCCTGTCCTTATCCAGCATCTTCCCACTTCCGGGCAAGACTCTTCGACTCTTACTTGTAAATATTTCAATAACACATTCGCCCAGCTGGTAAATAAGTCCACTATTTATAAATTTTTTGTCGTATAATAACATCTACTTTCTCCTCAAAAGCGAGCATGTACTCTTGAACTTCTCCATTGTCCTCATATACCGATTCGACAACCGACGGAATCGCTACATTCGTATTCTCAATCCCTGCTTCGATTATATTTTGAGAATGCGCTACTGGCGTAAGATTAAAAATTAGCAAGAGGATCAGTATAACGGCTAGAACTGGCTTAATTTGTTTCATATAAACTTCCTCTTTAATGGTTAAGTAATTTCATTCAAAATAAATTAGATTTTATACTTTTAAAATTCAATCCTCTTGAAAAGAGAAACAAGTTACATTATTTATTGCATCATACTCTCTTGTAATTTCTAGTCTTACGCATTGATCAGAGATATCCTCATATTTATATTCGACTAACCATTGATTATTATATTTATCATATCTAATAGAATTAAACTTTAGCTCAGATGAGTATTCTTCCATTTTCACCTTAGCAAACTTCAATGCTTTCGTTTCACTCATTGGTGGGGCGTAATTCCACCAGAGCAGGAATCCTGTTGTGAACAAAATATTCACTCCCATAATAAAAAGTAGATGCAGCAGCTTCTTTTTCACTGCCGTCTTCGATCGATTAAAATAGCGCCCATGGAAATACAACAGACTAAAAGAGTACAGGACAAACAGAATTTGAAAAATATACATCCTGTTTGCTACTGCCTCTGTCCCTTCCAATCCTCCACTCCAACTATCATATATCATCATAAAGCTTGCCTTTCCGATATACTGCAACAAATAAAATCCACATAAAAACCAACCCACATGCAGAATAATTCCGAATACAATGTAACGAGAATCTTTCATTTTCAGCCCTCCTATTCTATATCTAGCTAGCTAGCTCTTCCCACTTCACAACCACACTACACCGTTTACTCCTGCCTGATGCCCCTGATCTCCCCCAAAGGAATAGAGACCCCAGCTTATTGAATTACCCTCGACATTTCTATATGCATAGGCATCGCCTTATTTGAAAGGTCCCCCTTCTGTTATACTCACAGGGCTATTTGGTTCTATGTATTTAATTTCAGGATTTTGCTCCAGTTGTTCCTTCTCTGATTCGGTCAACAGCGTCTCTTTCAACTATCTCGGTCTCCATAAATTCATTAACATTTACTTTTTCTTCAAAAGCGACCATATACTCTTGAACTTTGTCCGTATTCTCATATACCGATTCAATCACCGAAGGAATCACATCATCGTTATCCTCAATCACGGGCTCAATTATATTTTAAGAATGTGCAACTGGAGTAAGATTAACGAGATAATCAGCATAACGGCTAAAATTGACTTGAGCTTTGTCGTTTGAACTTCCCCTTCACATTCATGTGATTCCAAGAGCAAAAAAATAAATTTATATGTGAAACAATGAGTTTGCAGGAAACATGCTGCTTCACCTAAAATTAAAAAAGACCTATAGGAATTCTTTCATAGTGCTGCATCGTTCAATTTAATTTTGTGAGCACGTCCCTCCTCCTCGCATATCATATCCTTTTCCAATAATAACTGTTGTACATTGATCAGATAGATTTAGTATTCTATACTCTACTATCCACTCTTTACTCATTTCGTTATATTTAATAGAATTAAAATCTAAATTTAATATAGAACCCGCTACTTTTTTTTCTGCATATTCTAGCGCCTTCGCCTCACTCATTGGAGGGGCGTAATTCCACCAGAGCAGAAAGATAATTATAAAAAATATGCTCACTCCCATAATAAAAAGCAGATGAAGCAGTTTCTTTTTCACTACTGTCTTCGAACGAGAAAAATAGCGTCCATGAAAATACAGCAGGCTAAAAGAGTAGAGGACAACAAAAATTTGTAAAATATACAATTGGTTAGCCGCTGATTTCATTCCCCCTACCTCGCCATACCAACTATTAAGCATCGCCATAGAGCTTAATTTTCCTGTATACTGCAACTGGTAAAATACCCACAAAAACCAACCTACATGCAGAATAATTCCTATTATCATGTACCGAGAATCTTTCACCTTTAGCGCCCCTTTTTATGCAAAGAAACCTTTCGCCTTTTAAAACCATGCTCTTCAATTTCTCAACTGTAAAAATTTTCAACAAACACATTCGACGACATAGTAAAAAAGTCCTCTATTCGGAAATATTTTGTCGTATATTAAAGCTTATTACTTCTATTTAAAACGTGCCTATACAAAAAGGCATTAATAACTCGAGCCACACAGGTGGATTCAAGCTGTCAATGCCTAACCTACTTATAATCTTATTTACTGGATTCAATATCCCAAATCCCCGACTGTCCAAACCATTCATCAGCAAAAAAACGTTAGTGTGGGAAAACATCCGGTTCCACCCCAACGATTGGCTGCTTATCATGAGATTGTGCACTGCTCGGCGGGCTGTTAAAATACGACCCGGAATGTCGTACCCTCCTCACTGGATTCAATCTCGATATTGGCGTCATGATGCTCCGCAATGCTGCGGCACACGGCAAGTCCAAGCCCGCTTCCTGTCTCCTTTGTCGTATAAAAAGGGGTGAAAATCGCCTCAATATGCTCCTTCGGAATGCCATGACCCTGATCAGACACTTCCAGTATGACATTGCCTTGATTCATTCTCGTCCGAATCGTCAGCTCGCCGCCGCTCTCCATCGCTTCGATTGCATTGCGCGTCAAATTCAGCAGCAGCTGGCGGATTTCCTTCTCCTCCACGGTAACGGGCTCTGTGGCATGCAGATCAAGCACGATTAAAATGTTAGAGTAGGCCGCATCCGCTTCCAGCAGCGGAAGGATATTCGAAACGAGAACATCCAGCTGCTTCTGTTCTTTTTGCACAAAACGGGTATTCGCCAGTGATAAATATTCTGAAATAATGCCGTTAGCGCGATCCAGCTCGCTAATCATTAAATTTAACGTATCGCGGTAAGAGGCGAGCGTCGTATTTTTCTGCATCAGCTGTAAAAAGCCTTTGATCGTCGTCATCGGATTGCGTACCTCATGGGCGATGCTTGCCGCCATAGAGCTGAGCAAATTCAGCTTGTCCATTAGCAGAAGATGCTTTTTGGCTTTGCGCAGCTCTGTAATATCAATGGCAAAGGCGAGAAAATAACGCTTGCTCTTCAGCTCAAGCACTTCGCCCGATATGACGCCATAGCCCGTCTCCCCAGACTGCCGCATAAAGGGAAGCTCAATGTTTTCCAACAACCCCTGATCTGGAATCGCTTGCATAATACTATTAACAAAATGGGAATAATATCCTCGCCGCATCGTCTGCGAGAACTTCTGATTCATCTCTATAATCGTCGCTGTTTCCAAATCTATTAGAAAATTCATCGTCGCATTCGTATGGAATGCGCTCGTAAATTTCAGGTTCGAAAGCTCCAAATGCTCCTGTGCTCGGCGGTATTCCGTTACATTTCGCCAGCTGCAGGCGAAGCCGTCACCCATTTTATAATAGAGCACATCATAGCTTTCTTCATCGGTCAGCCACTTATTGTACACTCGTTCCTGCCGCAAAACAGGCTTGCCGCTGCTCGTCACCTGCTTCAGCACTTCTCTGATCTCCTCTGTAAAATCAGGAAAAAGCTGCGACCACAGCCGGCCCACAGCTTCATCTTTCGAATAATTCATCATGCGGCAAAAGGTATCATTCATATACTCCGACCGAAAATCAATAATGTCTCCGCATTCGTCCCTGACCGTCTTATAATAGCTGAAGCCATCCAGCAAATTGTCGAGGCAGGAACGGTACCATAGCTCCTGTGCTGCGAGGTGCTGTTCGAAGCTCTTCTGATGATGCACATCACGCCCTATGACATAAAAGTACATATTAATCTGATCCAGAGAGACATTCCATTGCAGCCATTTATAAGAGCCGTCTAAGCAGCGGAATCGGTTTAAGTACCCGCTAAGCTCTCCCTCCTGTATTAATTGCGGAATTAAAGCCTCCATTGCTGCTATATCGTCGTGATGCATATACGTATAAAAATCTTTCATACTATCTAATGAGACAGGATAGCCCAGCATCTTCTGCAAACCACTGTTATAGTGCACAACGCGGCCGTTGCAGTCCATGACTACAAGCATGTCAAAAGATAGCTCAAATAAATTTTTGAAGTGATCCACCACCGCAATCTCCTTTTCGCAACAAACTGTTTTCCTGCCTGGCAGGCAACTAGCGCACACGCTTCAACCCGATATTTAGCGATTATTGTTATATTATAGCTTATTTTCACCCGCTATGAGTTCCTTTATTTAGGCGAACCAAACACCCCTGTTCTACTATCAGAACAGGGGTGTTTATGAACTGTATCGTTATTCTACTTTAAATTCGCCAGCCGCTTGTGCAAGCTCATTGCTTAAGCTTTCGATCGTTTCAACCATCTCCGCAAGGCTCTGTACCATTGCCGATTGCTCCTGTACCGTTGCTGTTACTTCCTCTACAGAAGCGGATACCTGCTCGCCGGAAGCCGACAAGCTTTGCGCTGCGCCAAGAACGCCGTCTTTATCCTGCTCTATCGCTTTAAGCTGGACGGCAATCGTCTTGACCTGCTCAATAATTTCACGAATGTTATCGGTAATATAACCGAAGGTTTGCTGTGTCTGCTGCACACTGCTGTTATGCTGCTCCGAAATGGACTCTATCGCCTTCACACTGTGGTCGCTTCTCTCTACATATTCAATCGTCTGCGCGACAATTTGATTAATATCCTGGGATTGCAGCGACGTCTGCTCCGCCAGCTTGCGAATTTCCGAAGCAACGACCGCAAAGCCGCGCCCCTGCTCTCCTGCTCTTGCCGCTTCAATGGAGGCATTCAGTGCCAGCAACTGCGTCTGATTGGCAATTTCAGATATCGCCCCCGTAATTTGGCGAATGCCCGCTGAGCTTTCCGCCAGCTGCGCGGTTACCTCAGAAATGTTGCGCACCTCCAGCTCGCTGCGATGATTGATTTCCACCAAAGCTTCAATTACCTCATAATTCGCTTTGAATACTTGTGCTACGGAATCTGCTTTCGTTCTAATTTCCTGCGACTTGCTGCTTACATCAGCAATTTTATCCCCGACCTCCATGAACTTATCGACGATTGATTCCGTATCGTTAGCCTGCGATTCCATCGCTTTGGCGATTTCCTGAGTCGTAGTCGACGTCTCGGCGATTGAAAGATTCGTCCTTTGGGACGTCTCTTCAAGCTCTGACATGCTGTTTTGCAAGACGGCAATCGAGCCGTTCATGCTCGTAATAAGCTGCTTGTTGCGTGAGACCATGACATCAAAGCTATCAGCGAGAACCTTGAACTCCCCACTGTACTTTCCAGTGGCCACTACGGTCAAATCGCCTGAGGCCAGCTTCTTGAATAAGGTTGTCAAGCGGCCGACTGGCTTCGTAATCAATAGGGAGATTCCGATACCGACGGCAATGGAAATGACAATGGCAACAAGCAATACGATGAGCATCTGCTTCATCATATCATTCAATGGCTTATTCACGTCGCTGGAGGCATCCTCAATAAGGATGGACCAATCAGCAATCGGCGTTTTGGAGTAGAAGGCGACCTTATCTGGGAACAATAGCTCATTTTTCACCATTTCCTTGCTTGGGGGCAGCTCCAGCACTGCCTTATAATCCTCGGTTTCGAGTACTGTGCCGACGAGCGCTTCATCTCCCGAATGATAAAGGATCATACCAACGCGGTCTAAAATAATGACTTTGCCCTCGTCATTAATTTTTACATTTTGCAATTTATTGACGAAGAAATCCGTAACGAGCGTAATCGCAACAACACCTTGAACGGCACCCTGCTCGTCCCTAACAGGAGCGGCAAGCACGGTAACCAAGTTACCCGTGGATTTGGACACCAGCGCATCGCTCACTACCGCATTTCCCTTAATCGCCTGCTGAAAATAATTGCGATCAGAGCGGCTATTATTCAATGTTGCTTCGCTGCTGCTGGCGACAATCAAGCCATTTTTGTCCATAACCAAAATCGTTTCCGTGCCCTGCATGCCTTGAATACTCGTTGTTAATTGTTCATTCACGCTCGTTAGAGCGGTATTATCCGCTGTGAAAAACTGCTCCTCGGTCATCGAGCCGCTATTGTGCAAACTCACAATATCCAAGATGGGAGCCTGTACCGACAGCAGAAATACGGATTGCTGCGCTAGCTCAATCGACGAATACAGCCCTTCTCCGATACGATCAGAGGTAGCACGAATTTCATCCTTGCTCTTATCCATTGTAATTGTCGCTGCGATGCGATAGCTTAAAATGCCCGTTGCCGCAAGCACGATACATACAAGCATGCAGATCATGACGGGCAGCTTAACCCGAAATGACAGATTAGTTAAAAATTTTAATGGACTAGATGCTTTCATCTCGTCACTCTCCTCTAGCTTAAAAGTTAACCCTTGTCCCTAGCTATATC
Source organism: Paenibacillus sp. KS-LC4 (assembly GCF_036894955.1). NCBI lineage: Bacteria > Bacillati > Bacillota > Bacilli > Caryophanales > Paenibacillaceae > Paenibacillus > Paenibacillus sp. KS-LC4. The sequence continues at coordinate 6,042,057 of NZ_CP145905.1, forward strand.
GGTTAACTTAAGAAGGATAGTAAGCGAAAAAGCCAATATTTAAAACACTTATTGTAGAATAGCCCTGCCAATTCATGACAAAAAGCACAGGGGATGCTTCCGTCCCTGTGCTCGCTTGCTTACATCGAGGAGCCGAATTGAATCCACGCTTGCTGGATTTCGGTAATCGTCTGCTCCTTCGTTTTGCCGCCGCTAATGTAGCTCTGCATCAGCTCGCCGAATTTTTGATGGAACGTGTCGAGGGAGTAGTTGACCGACAGATCACCAGATTTCTCCGTCTTCAAAATCTCCTCCATCTGCTTCGGCATATCGAGATCCGGCAGCGCTGCATCTTTAATCGGCGGAATGACCTTCGCGACCTCCGAGAACCATTTTTTACCGTAATCGGACGTATACAGCCAGTTGAAAAATGCAATCGTTTCCGCCGCGACAGCGGAATCCTTGTTAATGCGCAGCGCCTGATCGGCTCCCGTTACAAGCAGCGCCTGCTCCGGCTTATCGCTGACCGGGTAACCTGCAATTCCAATCTCAATATCAGGCGTAATTTTCTTGATCGCTTCCTCGTCCCATGCGCCCTTGCCCGTCATGAAGGCCGCTTTGCCTGAAGCAAAGTCACTTACCTCAGCGTTGCTGTCACGCTCCAGCGGCTTGTCTGTTCCGTGCTTTACGGTCAAATCAATAAATTGAAAGAAATTGTCGCTTAGCATAGGATGGTCTTTAAAGGTCGTTTCACCCGCTATGAACTGACCTACCAGCTCCTTAGGCGTAGTACCCGCATCTGCTGCGGCAGCATTGACGAAGTTTTGGAAAATATGCTTCCATACCCACCACTCCTTGTAGGCGTTGGCAAATGGCGTAATACCCTTCGCTTCCAGCTTGGCCACCGCATCCTCAAGCTCCGCCGTCGTCTTCGGAGCGGCAGCGATGCCTGCGTCCGCAAGCAGCTTTTTATTATAAATCATCATCATCAAATTGCCCTTGACCGGAAGCCCCAGCACCTTGCCTTCACTCGATGTCATATTGACGCGAACCGCATCCGTCATAGCTGCCGCAAGCGGCTCATTCGTCAAGTCGGCGCTGTATTCGGCGAAGGTGTCAATGTCGCCGCCTGCCGTCGTCTGGAATACATCCGGCGTGCTTCCAGCCGCGATTTTCGACTTCAGCACCGTATTGTAATCGGCTTGCATAATTTCCAGGTTGATCGTGACGTTCGGCTTTACTTTTTTGTATTCGGCAATGTAAGCATTAAACGCATCGGTATATTCGGGAGAAGCGGTGAACATGTTGATCGTAACCGGTTTTGTCTCATTCGCAGCTCCGCCAGCGTCTGCTGTGCTGGTTGCTCCCGGCGTATTGCCACTGTTGCTTGTGGTGCTGCCATTGCCGCTGCCGCAAGCAGCGAGCATGACCGAAGCCAGGACGATACTGGTGGACATGGACATGATTTTTTTGAACATGATAGGGCCCCCATTTCTTTTCGCTTGGAATACAAGTCTTCGCTGCTTATTCTAAAGAAAAGGATAGGAGATAAACATGCAGATAAGTGGTGTATTAAGGGTAAAAAAGTGATGTATGGCTGTCTGCTCCCCTAATCATTCCCCTTGCTGCTCCGATATTCCGAAGGTGATAGGCCGTAATAATTGCGGAACGCCTTGCTGAAATAGTTGTTGTCCTTGTAGCCGAGCAGTTCGGAAATATCCTGAATTTTGAGTGCCGAATCGTCCAGCAGCTCCCGCGCTTTATCCATCCGAACCTTCTGCACATATTCATGAATGCCGCAGCCAAACTGCTGCTTGAACAGCTTCATTAAATACTCGCGGCTGAGAAAATATTTATCGGTATACAGCGAGATTTTAATATCCTCAAAATAATAACGGTCGATATGCGCTTTAATATCGGCAATATCGAACGGCTTCTGCACCGCCTGCGCTGCCCTGAGCTGCTCATGGTAGAAGCCTAGCAGCCGCTGAAGCAGGGCGGCGAACTGCTCGAAGGTGGCAAAATCGAGTGAAAGCCCCCTGCTGCGCAAGCTTTCCTCGCTGCCGTCCGGCAGCCGCTCCTGCGGCACGCCAAGGGCAAGCGACAGGTCGCCAAGCAGCACGATGCCCTCGCGAATGATGCGATCAGCCTCGCCCAGGCTCAGCCTGTCCGCCTCCTGCCAGCTGCGGGTCAGCTCGCTGATGATGCTGCTCGCCTGCTGAAGGTTGTCGCCCGCCAGCGCTTGGCGGATGACCGCCATTCGCCCTGGCAGCGACAGCCCCTCCTTCGGCAGCCGCTTCTCTGCGCCAGCGGCTGACACCTCCGGCGCGCGGCTTTCGCCTTCGTCCGTATAGCCGCCGCGGCCCACCGCTCTTCCGCTGCTTGACGCCCGCTCGCCACTGACGCTAACGCTGGCATCACTGCGGCTGCGGCTGACGCTGCCACGGTGATCAGCCGCGGCTCTAACGGCTGCTGCTTCATTCATCCGCAGCAGGTCCATCTCACCCAGCGCTGTGCGCGCTTCTTCGAAGGAGGCGGCCATGTCCAGCGCCTCCATAACCGGGCCGCCGATGCCTGCGGCGACCCGAATGCCGAATAGCCGCTGAAGCGTCGCGGCTATTGCATTCACCTGATGCAGCGCCCGATAGGCTGCATCGGCTGCACCCCCGCCATTCATCGTCAGAATGGCGAACAGCTCGCGCTCCTGCTTCGGATTCGCGAAGCTGAACGCATGAAAGTGCGCGCCCGCCACCTCATTGACGACGTTGCTGACGGCGAAATGCAGCAGTTCCGTATCGCCGTGGAAGCGGCTGCGCCTGATCTGGTCGAGATTGAGAATGCGCAGCAGCACAACAACGAAGCGATTGGCCTTGTCGTCCGCGCCAATGAGCGGCAGAAACGCTTCATTCGCCTGCTGCTTAAAGCTGCGCTCGAGAATAGACAAATACATTTTCTCCTTGAGCCCTGGCAGCGACAGGTTAAGCGTAATATTTTGCGCGATAAAATCACTCTCCTGCCTGCGCTTCGCCTCCAGCACATCCATCGCCTTGCGCAGCGCCTGATTCAGCTCTGCCCGGTTTACCGGCTTGAGCAAATAATCGACGACTTTGGAGCGAATCGCCTGCCGCGTATATTCAAAGTCATTGTAGCCGCTGACGACAATGGTCAGCAGCCCCGGGTACTGCTGCTCCACGGTTTGCAGCAGCTCCGCCCCATTCAGGCCAGGCATCTTCATATCGACGATAGCCAGATCCACTTTATGCTCCGCAAGCATACGCAGTCCACTTAAACCATCTGCCGCCTCCAGCAGCTGCGCTACGCCAAGCCCCTCCCAGTCGCCAAGCAGCCGTATCGCTTCGCGCAGCGGCTCTTCATCATCTATGATCAGCACCGTATAATTCATAAACCGTTCCCTCCTCGCCGGGGCAGCCGCATCGCCAGCTCCGTCCCCGCTTGATCGCTCTTAATAAGCAGCTCAGCCTCTTCCCCATACAGCAGCTTAAGCCTCGTGTAAAGGTTGACGAGTCCAATGTTGTCGCTTTCCCGCTGGCCCCAATCGCGCCGCAGCGAAGCCGCCACCTGCTCCAGCCTGCCTTGCGTAAAGCCCGGCCCGTCATCCTGAACAGCGATCAGAGCTGTTCCGTCCTCATGAAGCGACGCCTTAATGCCAATAGTGACGGGGCTTGTTACCTTCTCCAGCCCATGCTTAATCGCGTTCTCGACCAGCGTCTGCACCGAAAGCTTCGGAATCTCAAGCTCCATCAGCGCTTCCTCCCATTCATAGACGACCTGCAATCTAGCGCCGAACCGCGCCGTTTGCAGCCCCATATAACGCTCAATATGCTTCAGCTCCTCGCGTGCAAACACAATATCCTTCCCGCTAATGCAATAGCGGAACGTCAGCGCCAGCGCATCAATCATATCCGCGACATCATACGTTTGATGCTTGAGCGCTTTCGTGGAGATCGCTTGCAGCGCATTATACAGAAAATGCGGATTGATCTCCGCCTCCAGCGCCTTTAAAATCGCATGGTTTTCCGCCAGCTTCATCTTGTAGCGCTCATTAATCAGCTCATTCGTCCGCCTGACCATCAGGTTGAAATGGCGCGATAAATAAGCAATTTCATCGCGGCCCTTCACCTCGGCCTCCGCATCAAAGCTGCCTGCGCTGAAGCGGCTCATTTGGCGGGATAATTTCTTGAGCGGCTTTGTGATAGCGCTCGACATCAAGCTGACGAGCACGACGGCGAGCAGCAAAAACAGCAAGCCAATGGCATAGTTCAGGTTGCGCGTCTTCGTCGCAGCCTCGTAAATTTGCGAATAAGGAATCGGCTTAATCAGCTTCCAGCCGCTTTTCTCCGCCACGTTGTAAATAATTAAATATTTCTGCTCCCCCGTCACCCAAGTAAATGGCTCACTGGAGGCCCTAGCCTGTCCGGCCATCCCCTCTCCTCCACCTAGCGTTTGCAGCACACCTGCGTCCCGCAGCTCCGTGTAGAACGCTTCATCATCCAGCTCAAAAGGCTCATTATCCGGGCTGACATACAGCAAATGCTGGCCTTCGCTAAACGGTATATCCTTCACAATTTCGTCCTTGACTGAAGCGTTGTAATAAAAGGAAAGCACCGCCTGCGGCTTGCGCGTCTTAATCGAACGCATAACCCGGTGATACGCCATAAAGCTGGCCTGCTGAATTTCGGCAGAATAGCCGAAATCCGCCTCCGCACCTGGCCCCGACAGCGACTGATACGCTTGATTACTCGGGTCAGCCATCGCCTTGGCATACCAAGGCTGCTCTGCAATGACGGCGTTCGTTCCCGTCCGCACCGTTATATTGTAATTTTCTCTCGTTATCGCGTAATACTTCTGCTTCTCGACGACATACAAGTAGATAGCCTCCAAGTCGTTGCGGGAATAAAACAAATTGCGCAAATAATTTTCAACATACATTTTGGAGGAATAGTCCTCTGACTCGTGCATAATGGCATAGGTAATTTCATCGTAGCCGATTTGCGGCAAGGAAATTTGCTCGATGCCCTTTAAATAATCCTCTAAATTGCGGCCAACGAGCAGCAGGTTATTTGTCGTACTGTTGATGCTGTTGCCGACCGCTTCCTTCTCAAGCATCTGGTAGGAGATAAAATTAAGCGAAGCCACAACGAGCACAATGACGCCCGTAAACAGTAAAATCAGCTTATTGACCAGCCTTCTGGCAACCAGCTCCCGCCAATAAGAAAGCAGCCCCCATACCTTGCCCGCAATCGCTTTCATCATCGTTTCACGCTCCGCATACAGTTCACCTTTTTACCCCTAACTGTTTTCTATAATCCATTTAGACGGGCATCCGTCTGCTCTATAATACACATTAAAGCTAGTTTGGAAAATGCTTTTTCCAGCGTAAGCGGCTGGCGCCATCCTCTGGCTGCGAGTCTCGCAAGCGTGGATGAAATAGAAGAATTGGGGTGCATCATATGTTCAAAGCATTAGGTAAAAAGTGGGGCGAAAAGCTGGAATTCACCTTGTTCAGCCTGCCTGTACTGATTTGTATTGCCATTGCCTTTTATATTCCTTTTGCCATGACCATCCGTTATTCCTTGACCAAATGGAACGGTATTTCCAAGCATCCAAAATTTATTGGGCTCGATAACTTCAAGCAAATTTTTCTGAATGATGCGAATTTCACCAGCTCGGCGTGGTTTACGATTAAATACGCGGTGCTCTACATCGTGCTTGTCAATGTGCTGGCGATTGGGCTTGCGGTGCTGCTCGACATGAAGCTTCGCACGACGACTTGGCTGCGCGCCGCCTTCTTTATTCCGTACATTCTGAGCCTCGTCATCGTCGGCTTTATCTGGAAGTTTATTTTCATGCAGGGCTTTGAATCACTGGGAGAAAGTACGGGCTGGGGGATTTTTGACTTAAGCTGGCTCGGTACGCCAGGGCTTGCCTTTGTTTCGATCCTGCTCGTGTCGATTTGGCAATCCATTGGCTTCTACCTCGTTATTTATATCGCCGGGCTGCAATCGGTACCGGGAGATTTGAAGGAGGCCGCAACAGTAGACGGAGCAGGGCCGCTTCGCACCTTTTTCAACATTACGCTGCCCCTGCTCGCCCCTTCCATTACGATTGCCGTCTTCATGGCGCTGACGAATTCAATCAAGGTGTTCGATGTGATTTTGTCGCTGACGGGCGGCGGGCCGGGCGGCTCGACCTACAGCATCGCCTATGACATTTACCGCGATACGTTCCAGAACAATCTGTATGGCTATGGTACGGCGAAGGCACTCATTTTGTTCGTTGCCGTGCTGTTCGTTACAATCATTCAATTAACGCTGTTCAAGCGCCGGGAGGTAGAAGCCTAATGAGACAAAATCGCCCAGTCGGACGCTATGTGCTGGAAGCCTTCATGCTTCTGCTCTCGCTGCTGTTTCTATACCCGCTGTTTCTAGCCATAAACAATTCGTTCAAAAGCTTTGGAGAGGTGATGAGCGATGTCATTGCGCTGCCAGAGAAAATTATTTTTGAAAACTATGCTTATGTGTGGCAGTTTATTAATTATCCGAAGCTGTTCATGAACAATCTGGTCATTACCGTTGTAGGTCTTGCGGGCATTATTCTCGTCTCCTCTATCGCAGCCTATAAGCTGGCGCGTACAAAAACACGGATGAGCGGACTCATCTATTTACTCTGCATTATGCCGATGCTCATTCCATTCCAGTCGATTATGCTGACGGTGCTTCAATTCGCCAAACAGCTGCATTTGTCGGAGAGCACCTGGGGACTTGGCGTGCTGTATTGGGGCTTTGGCGCCCCACTTGCTGTCTTTATCTATCATGGCTTCGTGAAAGGCATTCCGCAGGAAATCGACGAAAGCGCGACGATGGATGGCGCATCTGGCTTTCGGCTGTTTTTCCTCGTTATATTCCCGCTGCTGCAATCGGTCACGACGACCATCATTATTATTGATGTGATGTGGATTTGGAATGACTTCCTGCTGCCGCTGCTTATGGTGAACGGCTCGCCGGATACGAAGACGCTGACGCTGGCGGCGTACACGTTCGTCGGCCAATATACATCCGACTGGCAATATGCAATGACCGCTATGGTCATGGCCGTGCTGCCTTCGATTATCGTCTTTATTTTTCTGCAAAAATACATCGTTAAAGGCGTCGTTGCCGGCGCGGTGAAAGGGTAACAACATGCATAGCCGTTCCTATATTTCAAGCAAGGAAAAGGTCTATCCCTTCATAAGGATAGGCTTTTTCCTTATTTTACGGTTTAGTGGTTTAGTTTGTTTAGTAGTTTAGTTTTGTCTTCTGAACGCAATCATGTTAAAATGCTGGAACACTGCGCGGTATGAAAGCGCTATACTTCATACCTGCTTCCAAGCATTCAGGAAAGGATGAGCCCATTGCGACGCTGGAGAAACGCACGTTATCAGACTAAGCTGCTCATTTTATTTTTTCTGCTCAGCTGTATTCCCGCTTTCATTATAGGAGCTGTCGGCTCAACGAAGTCTTCGAGTACGTTGGAGGCACAGACAACGCAGGACTTGAAGGTCATACTGGCGCAGTTCAACGCTTCGATTGAACGGCAAATTAGCGACTTTGACCGTTTCAGCATGCTGCCTTATTTTATGCCGGAGGTGTTTGCCTTTCTGAACAAGCCTGCAATCTCGCCTGAACAGTGGGGCACGGAGGAAATTAACGCCCAGAAAACGATGGCACGGCTGATGAGCGCATATCCCTCCATTAATTCCTCCATTAAAGGCTTGATGGTTTACGGCATGAACGGATCGATTAATGGCTACCGCATAGATGGGGACAGCCCCCTTAATGGAGCCTATGACGCCAAGGATGAGGACTGGTATAAAGAGGTGATGGCGGGTAAGGGCCATTTCACCGTGACCGGCATTCAGAACATTCAGCAGTTTAAAAGCAATTCTTTCGAAGCCATCATTGGAGCTCGGCTGTTGATGGACGAGGACTACAAGCCGCTGGCCGTCACGGCGATGTTCATCTCCCCGCGCTTTATCTCGAATCTTGTACGTTCGTTAGAGCTGCCTAATGCGCAAGTAACCGTCGTAGATAGAGACGGCAATTTAATTTATGCCTCGAATCGGATGCTTGCAGCCGAGCTTCAGAAGCACACAAGCCAAAATAAGCAGCAGGACGAATGGGAAATTTCCATCGACGAGCAAGCTGGAAGCAAAACCTTTAGCGGCGTTTCCTTGAAAAGCAATTATTTGGAATGGCAAATTTATATGGGTGTGGATAAGGATGCCATGCTGCAAAGCAGCCGCTCCATTCAGAGCTTCACTCTCTTCATTATTATTTTTGTTGCTGTACTGGCGGCCGTTGCCTCCCTCCTAATCGCGCGAGGGTTTTCCCAGCCTATCTCCAGGCTTATAAGCTCCATGCGCAAAGTAGAAAAAGGGCAGTTTTTCACGCCCGAGGCGCATGGTCGCTCCGATGAAATCGGGCAGTTGGAAAGCAGCTATGGCCGAATGGTTATTCGGCTGGAGGAGCTCATTCAATCCATCGAGGAGAAGGAGCGACAAAAGCGGCATGCCGAGCTATACGCGCTGCGGGCGCGTATTCAGCCCCATTTTTTATACAATACGCTCAACTCTATTCGCATGCTGGCCGTTCTCCAGCAATCCGGGCAAATCGCCAAGCTGATTCAATCGCTGAATAAGCTGCTCCATGCGAATATGAAGCTCGACAGCGAGCTCGTTACGTTTGAGGAGGAAATTCGGCTGCTGCGCGACTATGCGACGTTAATGGATTTACGCTATACGAATGTATTTGAAATGGAGTGGCTTATTCCGCCCGAGCTGAATCAGGCAGCCATCCCGCCCATGCTGCTCCAGCCACTGCTGGAAAATGCGATTTTTCACGGGGCCAAGGGGCTGGAGAGAAAGCTGCATATTACGCTCGCAGCCCGCCTTGATTCAAAGGATAGCCGCCTGCTGGTCATTGAGCTGCGGGATGATGGGAGCGGGTTCGACAGCCATGCCTTAGAGCTGCTGAAGCGGCCGCAAAGCGATACTGGAGCGCAAAATATTGGACTGCGCAATGTGCAGGATCGCATTCGGCTGCGTTTTGGCGAGGAATATGGCTTATTCTTTGAGCGTACGGACACCCAGACGATTGTAACGGTCAGAATGCCCTATCGGATATTGGAGAAGGAGGAGATTGCGGATGTGGAATTTGCTCGTCGTTGAAGATGAATCCATTGCAAGACTGGGCTTGCGCTATATGGTGGATTGGGAAAAATACGGCGTCCATTGGCAAGCCGAAGCCTCGAATGGGGAAGAAGCGCTGCTGGCGATGGAGACCGCGCAGCCTATCCATATTATCCTTTCGGATATTCGCATGCCCGGCATGGACGGTCTCGCTTTTGCCAAGAAGGCGCTGGAGCGTTACCCGGACGTGCAAATTATTTTCATCAGCAGCTACGATAATTTCAACTATGCCAAGGAGGCCCTTCGCCTCGGCGCCGTCGACTATTTGCACAAGCCTACGATGGATGAGGAGGAGATTGGCGCTTCCCTGCTGAAAGCTGCGGCGAAGCTTGCCCAGACCACAGCTCCCCAGCCCGCCTATACGGAGGAGGAGAAAAATCAATATTTGCTGTCGTTGCTCGATGAGTATACGTTTCCTGAACAACCGCTGCTGGCGGAGCTTGAATCAGCCGCCTATGAGACAGGCTTTCGGCTTACCGTCTTCCGTAAACGCGATGATGCCGCAGCCATGCAGGATACCGGGCATTTTCGCTTTCGCTCCATTCAGCATCTCATTGCCGAATTTGTCATGAAAGAATGGGGCGGGCTCGTCTTCCATCGTAATTACCGCGAGGTAATATGGCTTTGTCCGCAGGCTGCGCACTTAAACGGTGCTATTCCCGCTCAAGGACATGGCGAACAAGGCGATGCCCACAAAGACGACAAAAAATGCCCCGCCGAATTAAACAAGCTGCTTGAGATGGTGCGGCAGAAAACGCTGGAGCTGCTGAATGTAGCGATCATCTGCTCGGTCAGCTCGCGCTACAGCACCCTTCAGGAGCTGCCGAAGGCTTATATGGAGACGCTGCTGCAGCTGCCTTTAAACGAACAAAGCGATAATTTTATCGTTCGAAAATCGAAGGCGTTTATCGACCAGCATTTACTGGAGGACTTGACGCTCGTAAAAGTAGCAACGGCCATTCATGTCAGCCCAAGCTATTTAAGCCGTATTTTTCAAAAAGAGATTGGGGAAAGCTTCAGCGATTATGTCATTCGCCACAAAATCGAGCATGCGCAGCAGCTTCTGCGCACGACAAGCTGCAAAGTATATGAAATTTCCGCTGCTATCGGTTATATGAACCCGCATTATTTTAGCAAGCTGTTCAAGGAGCGTACTGGCGTTTCTCCATTGGAATACCGCAACCAATAAGCTGCTTATTCTAGAGCTCCCTGCCTCTTCCCTCCAAGAAGAATACAGGGGGCTCTTTTTTTCGTTACATGCGGCTCTGTATCTGTCCCTAACGAAGCGCAAGGTCATAAAAGGATAGGAAAAAGCATCATTCGTCTACTTATAACCGCTTATTGGCAAATCTAGCACAAGCAACGAGTCATATTAATGCACAAAAGAATACTTTGGACCGCTACGAATGGGCAGCCGCATCCTATAAAATGAAGCCATTCCCTAATACGATGTATTTTTATGATCAGAGAAGGAGGAACAGCATGACTCTCATAAGGACAGAGCCTTTCGAGACAGAGCAGTGGAATCGCTTTGAGCTTCGCATAGAAGGGCCGCAGGAAGGAAATCCCTATAAGGAAATTGCGCTGAGCGCTCAATTCCAATTCGGGCATAGAAGCATTCAGGTTGACGGCTTCTATGATGGCGATGGACAATACGTCATTCGCTTCATGCCGGACTGTATAGGCTCATGGTCCTTCACGACGAGCAGCAGCACGGCGCAGCTGGATGGCTTGACAGGAACGCTTATCTGCACCGCTCCCACGTCAGCCGATAATCATGGGCCTGTGAAAGTGGATCAAATGTATCATTTCAGCTATGCCGATGGCACGCCCTTCTATCCGGTTGGAACGACCGCTTATGTATGGAACCATCAGGGGGAGCAGCTTGAACAGCAAACGCTGCGCTCGCTGAGCCAAGCGCCGTTCAATAAAATTAGAATGTGCGTATTCCCGAAGCATTATGATTATAACGCGAGCGAGCCTGAACATTTTGCTTTTGCAGGCTCCTTGCAGGAGGGCTTTGATTGGGAGACTTTTAATCCCGATTTCTGGCGCCGTCTGGAATCCCAGCTGGAGCAATTGCAGGCTCTAGGCATTGAAGCGGATTTGATTTTGTTCCATCCCTATGACCGCTGGGGCTTCTCGCGCATGTCCGCTGAATCCGACGATTATTATTTGCGCTATGCAATAGCGCGGCTCGCCTCCTTCCGCAACATATGGTGGTCGCTTGCCAATGAATACGACCTCATGTTCGAGAAGAAGATGACGGATTGGGATCGGTTTTTCCGCATCCTTCAGGAGCATGATCCTTATCAGCATCTTCGCTCCATTCATAACTGGCACAATCCAGAAATCCACTATAGAAGCAATCTGCACTGGTATGACCATGGCAAGCCTTGGGTCACACATGCCAGCATTCAGCATGCCGACTTGAATTTTGTAACAGAATGGCGCGAGCTTTACCGCAAGCCGATTGTCATTGATGAATGCCGCTATGAAGGCAATCTGAATCACGGCTGGGGCAATATTACCGCGGAGCGCATGGTCGAATGCTTCTGGGAAGGGATGGCCCAAGGCGGCTATGTCACTCATGGCGAGACGTATGTCCACGCAGACGATATTATTTGGTGGTCGCATGGAGGAGAGCTGCATGGACGCAGCGCGGAGCGCATTGCATTTCTGCGCCGGATGATGGAGGAAGGGCCACGACTCGATACGAGCCGCATTAATTTCAAATGGGATGCTTTTGCCGGATGCGTGGAAGGCGAATATTATTTGATTTATTTGGGCACCAGCCGCCCTGCGTTCCGCAGCTTAACGCTCCCGGAAGGCGCAGCATTCCGCATTGATTTAATTGATACTTGGGAGATGTCCATATCGCCGCTAGAGGGAGAATTTACGGGAGAATGCAGCGTTCCGCTGCCCGGCATTCCTTATCAAGCGCTGCGTATCCGCAAAATTTAACTACGATTTAATCAATCATTTGAGGGGGATTCACATGACAAAAAGATGGCAAGCTCTTGTTAGTTTACTCATCATCGCGCTTATTGCAGCTGGCTGCTCTTCCAGCAACGGCACAAATTCAGAGGCTGGCAGCACTAACGGTACAAGCAGCACTGGCAGTGCAAAGAAAACCATCGTATCGGTATGGGCTTTGCCGGAGCATACGTGGATGGATGGCGCCGCCGCCGATTTTAACGCGGCTAACTCTGACATTCAAATCGAGGTTAGCAAATATGCTGTAGATCCACTGAAGGAGGCGCTAAAGGTAGCGGCCAATTCAGGTACGCTGCCTAACATGTGGTTTACATGGGGCGGCTCTCTAGGCTCCTTTTATGCCGAAAATGGACTTACAGCCGACCTGACTCAAATTTCCAAGGATCACAATTGGTCCACTCTTTACAATCAAGCAGCTATTGATATGGGAACCTATAACGGTAAAGTTTCCGGTATCCCGTATCACTTAAACGCCGTCGATACCTGGTACTCCAAAGTAGCCTATGACAAGGTCAAGCTTACCGCTCCCCCTACCACCTTTGAGGAGTTTGAAGCACATCTGCAGACGCTAAAGGATGGCGGCATTACACCGCTTTCGCTTGGCGGGAAAAATGGCTGGCATGTGATGCGTTTAACGGAGCAACTGCTAGAGCATTTTGCAGGACCCGAGCTGCATGACAAGCTGAACAGCCTGACGGCCTCTTGGAATGATCCGGCTGTTGTTCAAACGTTCGCAAAGCTCAAGGAATATAACGATAAAGGCTATTTCCCTAAAGGCTACGTCGCTCTTGATCCAACGGAAGCCGTCAATCTCTTCTATCCGGGCACTACGGCAATAGACTTTGAAGGAACATGGCTGGATGGCAATATTGCTACAGCCGGGTTTAACGTCAATGACTTTGATGTGTTCAAGTTCCCTACCAGCCGTTCATCGGTATTTGCCGAAATGTTCCAAGTCAGCGCTGACCTTGATCAAGCGACGCTTGCGGCCACCATTAAAGTAGGTGAATATTTGACTAGCGCTGAAGTGGTCAATAAATACATTGACACTTATGGCGCACCCGCTGCTCTTAATGTCAACTATTCGGACAATACGCCTCACCTGAAGCCGCTGCTCGATATGGCCTCAAAGGGCAGCTTCCTCATTACCGACCAAGCGCTTCCGCAAGAGGTTGCCCAGAAGCTATTTGAGGCACAGGACAAGGTTGCGCTTAATGAATGGACGCCTGAGCAGGCTGCTGAAGGCATTGAGAAGGCCGCTGCTGACTATAAGGCTAAAAATAAAAAGGACTAGGCTGCATCAATAAAGCGCTGCAAGGTGAAACGGCTGTCGCCGTCCTTTTGGCGGCGCAGTGCGTTTCACTACGAGAAATATAAGCCCAATGATAAGTGCAAAACTTATAAATGCTTATATTTTAAATGAAACAAGCGATGGAGCGCGGCGGCTTGCCCGCTCCATCTTGATTCGCAAGGAGGAATGAAGCTTGAAAATCGGCGTATTTAAGCCTTGGCTGTTTGTATTTCCCGCTCTTTTCATTTATACAGTCGTTATCTTTATCCCGACGCTCTACACCCTGTATCTCAGCTTCTTTAACTGGAATGGCGTTGCGAAGGAGAAAACCTTTGTCGGCTTAAGCAATTACACCGATCTGCTGCTGCACGACTCCGTCTTTCCAAGAGCGGTCGCCAACAATCTGTTGTGGACGCTCGGCTCTCTGACGATCATTATGGGCTTGGGCCTGATGCTGGCGATTTTATTGAATCAGAAGCTGAAGGGCCGCATCGTGTTTCGGGGCATTTTTTATTTCCCATACGTATTGTCCGGGGTCATCGTTGCAACGATTTGGACCTGGATGTACAACCCCACGCAAGGTTTCTTCAATAAAGTGTTTGAGCTAATTGGACTGGGCAGTTGGGCGCAGGCTTGGCTGGCGGAGCCTAAATTTGCCCTCTATGCCGTGTTTGTGGCTGCGGTGTGGAATGGCGTTGGTCAACCGATGGTGCTGTTTCTTGCCGGACTGCAGACGATTCCACAAGACCCTTATGAAGCGGCAACGATTGACGGCGCCAAGCCGTGGCAAATGTTCTGCTTTATTACCGTTCCTCTGCTGCGGGAAACGTTCGTTATTGTCGTTGCCATCACTATGGTAGCCGCCATGAAGGTATACGATTTAATTTACGCGATGACAGCCGGAGGCCCCGCGGAAAGCACCCATGTGCTCGCTTCCTGGATGTATATCCAGACGTTCAAATTCGCCAACATTGGTATAGGCTCAGCGATTTCCATGTTCTTGGTTTTCATTACGCTGGTCATCATTATCCCTTATGTTTATTACACAACTAAAAAATCGCATTTGTAATATGGAGGAAGGATGGTGTCCATCCGATGGAACAGCGCGTTCATCCCGTCAGTAAGGCACTGAAATATGCATTAATCATTGTATTAGCAGCTATTTTTCTGCTGCCGGTTTTGTTTATTACCTTTACAGCGCTGAAGTCGAGCAACGACCTGCTGACACGCCCTTTCTATATGTTCCCCGCGAAGCTGCAATGGCATAATTTCGCGCAGGCTTGGGAGCAAGGACGCATGAGCATGTATATGAAAAATACAGCGTTTATCGCCCTAATAAAGGTTCCTCTTGGCATTCTGATTGAAGCGCTGGCCGCCTTCGCTCTGACGCGAATGGCATTTAAGGGAAGCAACTGGGTCTTCACCTTGTTTCTCATCGGCATGATGGTTCCGATACAGGCTACGCTCGTTCCGCTCAATATGATTCTTAACAAGCTCGGACTTGTTAACACGTATCCTGGCATTATTTTTATTTATTTGGGCTTTGGCATCCCGTTCGGCATTTTGATTTTGCGCGGATTTTTCCGCACCATTCCCAAGGAGATTGACGAGGCTGCGCTGATTGACGGCTGCGGAGTCATGGGGAAATTTTTCAAAATTATTATTCCATTATCAATGCCCGCTATTGCCACGCTGTTTATCTTTGACTTTATGGCGACATGGAATGAATTTCTGCTGGCCCAGATTTTCATTACACAGGATTCAATGCGTACCATCACGACAGGACTGCTGGCGTTCCGAGGGCAATATTCGGCCAATTACCCGCTGATGAACGCGGGAGTGCTCCTTTCGGTTGTGCCCGTGCTCATCGTCTATGTCGCATTTCAGAAATACTTCGTATCCGGCCTCGCTGGCTCCGTGAAGGGCTAGGCCGGAAAAGAAACCGTCTCCTCGGCATAGGGCAGCTTCACGCTGTCCTTTTTGCCGAGAAACGGTTTCTTTGCGGTTGCTTCTGCTGCTTGAACCTTTGCCAGCGGGCCGACGGTAACAGCCTAGCGCTCAGTCTTTAATGGCGATATAAATACGAACGGAAGCTTCCCCGTCCTGATAATCATTTTTATCATAGCGCTCAAAATCACCCGTATACGCCCGCTGCTCGGCAGCTGTCTCATAATAGGCCCAAATTTCCTGCCAAGCCTCGATGACAACCTGCGGCATAGGCCCTCTCCTCGTCTCAAAAACCCGGTACTTAGAGCTCGGCACAACAATTTGCTGTAGGCTTGCGGCAGCAGATGCCCCTGTTGTCATGGGCAGGTCTAAATTATAGGTGTGTCCGATGAAAGCTGTATAAGCGCCGCTCGCATCCGTTTCATAGTCCAAATATACCCCATATATAAAATCGTCTTGCGCTTGAGCCTCATTGGAGTACGTGCCCGCCAGCTGAAAATACTGTGTCCAGAGCGCAGGAATCCGCCCACTCGGCCCCGCTTCCTCCTGATTTGATGTCCGAACGCCAATGCCCGCCAGTTTCAAGCTCCCTTGCTGCTCCAATTTGGATTTCAACATGTCATATCCTCTTTTCCGTAAGCACGGCGGTTAAGGTGCCAGCCATTCACCATGCTTACCTAGATTTACCCAAAGCTTATCGCATCTTATAAGACAGCTATATGTCCGGATTCAATATGGCTCGGAATAAAACGGCTGTCGCCTCCCTCTTACAGCGCGGCTGCTAACTTAATAGCTTTCAAAAATAAGCCGCGCTCTGCGCTTCACTTCTTCAGCAGCATGTGCGGGAGCCAGCACCTTAACATGCTGGCAGAAGCTTAGCAGCAAGCCGTAAAACCACTCATCGAGTGAAAAAGCGCCCGCTACCTGCAAGCTCCCATCCGCTAGCTCGGTAATAAACAGGCTTGGAAAAGCATCATATACCCGATGCTTCACCTGAGGCTGAAAGTGCAGAAGCATCGGCGTCTCCTGTTCTGCTCCCCAGTCGCTGCGCCAGACCAGCCCTTCCAATTGCGGCGACTGCCGCGGCTCGAAGCGCTCCAGCCTTAGCGACAGGCTGAGTATGCGCGTCAAACGAAACATGCGGAAGCCCTGTTTCCTCCGGCAATACGCCTGCACATACCAGACGGAGCCTTTCATGATGAGCGCTGCCGGCTCTACCTCCCGCTCGCTTTCAGTCCCCGCCGAGCTGGCATAACGCAGACAAGCCACCTTGCTTTCTGTAATCGCTTGTTGGAGCAACGCCAGCTTGGGCTTCAAATCCAGTCCCGAACCCCATGATTGCAAATCAAACACAAGCTCCTCTCCTTGCCTCGCTTGCTCCTCATACGCAGCTTGAGGCAGCAGCGCATTCACTTTGGCGAGCAGCTCATGATAGGTTTGATCATCTAGTGCTGCGGCGATTCCCTTCACTGCGGCAAGCAGCGCCTTCCATTCCTTCGCGCTTGCAAGCTGCCGATTTAACGTGTATTGCTCCATAATTTCGTAACCGCCGGCTGCGCCATGATGCGAGACTATAGGAATGCCGGCTAGACTCAGCGTATCCATATCGCGGTAAATGGTTTTGATAGATACTTCAAAACGCTCAGCAAGCTCGGTCGCATTCCAACGCGTCCTGCCGAGCAGCAGGACGACGATGCTGAGCAAACGATCTATTTTCATAAGAAACCCCCTGCCTTGCAGCATTTGCCCGCTTATTGGGACTTATTTGTATTCCGGTTATTGACAGCTTTATAATGAAGTGGAGAAACGAGAAGCGATTTACCTAAGGAATGGAGAGATTAATGATGACACTAAGCGGAAAAACAGCGATTATTACCGGCGCGGGCAAAGGCATCGGACTTGCGATTGCCCATGCACTCGCGAAGGAGGGCGTAAGCCTTGGACTTATTTCCCGAACAGCATCCGATTTGGAGACGCTCGCCGATACGCTGAAAGCCAGCTATTCGATACAGGTCAGCCTTGCGGCTGCAGATGTATCGGTTAATCAAGAGGTTCAGGCAGCTGTTGCCTTGATTACCGAGCAGCTTGGTCCCATTGATATTTTAATCAATAATGCAGGCATTGCCAAATTCGGCACCGTGCTGGATATGGACCCAGAAGAGTGGAGGAGCATGATGGATGTCAATTTATTCGGCACCTACAATGTGACTCGCGCTGTACTGCCAGATATGATTGCCAGAAATAGCGGCGAAATTATTAATGTGGCCTCTACAGCGGGCGAGCGCGGCTTCGCAACGGGCTCGGCCTACTGTGCTTCCAAGTTCGCAGTTCTGGGCTTCACCGAATCGCTGTTGCAGGAGGTGCGCAAGCACAATATTCGCGTCACAGCTCTGACGCCAAGCACGGTCAATACCGAGCTTGCTACGAAAGCCGGGCTCAAAATCGGTGATGAGGACCGCATGATGCAGCCTGAGGATGTTGCGGCTTTAGCGCTTGCCGCTATATCGCTGCCGCCACGCGTCTTTATTAAGACGGCGGGTATTTGGACGACGAATCCGCAATAAAGTTATTTTTATTGGGAAATAAAGCATAAAAAAAGACAAGGTAAGGGAAAGCAATTCCCACCTTGTCTTTTTTTGCGGCTATGTGAGCCATTCGAACCCCGCTGTCAGCGTCTTTCTTGAGCTTCCGCCTACATATACGTTAAACTGTCCGACCTCCACCTCATGGCGCATAGCAGCTGTTGTAAATTTCAAATGCTCCTCCGAAAGGGTGAAGCTTGCTTTCCTGCTTTCCCCTGCTTCCAGCCACAGCTTCTGGAAACCTTTCAGCTCCTTCACCGGACGCACGACACTGCCGTGAACGTCCTGAACGTACAGCTGCACGATTTCTTCTCCTGCTCTGCTGCCTGTATTCGTCACCGTGACGCAGACCTCCAGCGTGTCGCCCGCTCGCAGCTCCAAGCGGCTAAGCGCCAGCTCTGCATATTCAAATGTCGTATAGCTGAGGCCGTAGCCAAATGGGTACAAGGGCTCATTCGGGCCGTCGATATATTTGGAAATAAACTTCTGGCCGCGATTGCTCTCCGTAAGCGGACGGCCGGTTCGATAATGATTGTAATACACGGGCACTTGGCCCGTCTTGTATGGGAAGCTCATCGTCAGCTTGCCCGATGGATTGTAATCGCCTAGAAGAACATCCGCTAAAGCGTGTCCCGCTTGCGAGCCAAGGAACCAGCTTTCTACTATCGCAGCCACGTGGCTATCAAACCATTCCAGCACCAATGGCCGTCCATTGGTCAGAATAAGCACGACCGGCTTGCCCGTCTGTGCAATAGCCTTAGCCAGCTCCAATTGAGCTTCCGGCAGCGTCACATCCATACGCGATGCCGCCTCGCCAGACATATCGCTGCTCTCGCCTAGCGCTAGCAGCACGATATCCGCTTTGCGCGCCTGCTCCACAGCACGCTCAATGCCTCCGGCCAACGGCTCATGCACGCCGCAGCCTTCAGCATACAGCAGCTGCTCCGGTGTGAAGCCCTTCGCTGCCAAGCCTTGCAGCAGCGTCGCCGTTTCACTCGCGTAATTGGAAAACTGCCACGGCCCGAGCAAATCCCGGCTGGCCGCGAACGGCCCGATTACCGCCAGCTTGGAGCCATATGCAAGCGGCAGCACGCCGTTATTTTTCAGCAGCACAATGGATTTGCGGGCTACGTCACGGCTAGCCTCCAAATGCTCCGCTGATAAATAATGCTCGTATGCTTCTTCCGGCCTCACATAACGGAAAGGGTCATCCATAATGCCGATTTTAAATTTATAGGTCAAAATTCGGCGCACCGCTGCATCCAGCTGTTCTTCAGACACTCTCCCTTCAGCTAATAGCGCGGGAAGATGCTCCTCATACAGCCGCGTCACCATTTCAATATCCATCGTTGCTTGCAGCGCTTGCGCCGCAGCCTCATTGCCGTTCTCGGCAGCTCCATGGACGACCAGTTCATCTATGGCCGCATAATCAGAGATGAGCATACCCTCAAACCCAAGCTCCTCACGCAGCAGATCGCGCAATATGCGGGTATTTCCAGCAATCGGAATGCCATCATATAAATTAAAAGCATTCATGACCGATCCCGCTCCCGCCTCAATGCCCGCACGGAAGGGCGGTAAAAACACATCGCGCAGCGTACGCTCGGAAATATCGACCGTATTATAATCGCGGCCAGCCTCGGCCGCTCCATACGCAATAAAATGCTTCAAGCAGGCTATCATTGTATCCTGATCCAGCAGGCTTTCGCCCTGAAAGCCCTCTACCTGCGCTTTGGCAATGGCTGCGCCAAGATAAGGGTCCTCGCCCGCTCCCTCGACTACCCTGCCCCATCTGGCATCGCGCGTAACATCGACCATTGGCGCATGATTGTATGTGATGCCGGAAGCGGCCGCCTCCTTGGCCGCGATTGCGCAGGCTTTGCGAATCGCCTCCATGTCCCAACTGCACGCCCAAGCGAGCGGCACCGGAAAAATCGTCTGATAACCGTGAATCACATCGGCATTAAACAGCAGCGGAATACGGAGCGGCGATTGCTCAACTGCTATTTTTTGCAGCTCCAGCACCTGACTCATATCGAATGCGCCTAATATGGAGCCAATTTTCCCTTTTGCGATCAGCGCCTCAACCGGCTCGCTCTCCACATCGCCGCCAAACGAAAAGTTGGACGCGCCAACCTGGCTCATCTGGCCGATTTTCTCCTCTACGCTCATGCGCTCCAGCAGCAGCTCTACCTGCTCGGCGATTTCCGCATCCGTTCGCTCTACGACTGCCCCGCCCTGCACCTCGGCGGCTCTTGCTAATAGGGCTTCATTGCGAAAGGACGGATGTCCCTGCCTCCCTTCGAGCGGAAAGGGGCCGCCAAACGGCAAGCTCACCGTACCTGTAAGTGATGTTTCTCCAAATAAAAGATGAACCGTCATATTCGCTCCAAGCATCGCCAGATGCCCGGTCGCCTTAAGCTCATTGCCCTTGCTTCCCTCTGCTTTCAGGCCGCCTGCCTCAAAGCTGTATATGCCAGGTACCGAATGCACAGCAAGTCGGTAAACGCCATCCCATTCCTCTACCGTAAAAATCAACAGCGTGGAGGCTTCCCCCATTTTCACATGCCCATGCCATACACCCTTCATCGCTATCATCCTCTCTCTATTCAAAAGTGCTGCATTAGATTAGTTTGACTATAACCTATATGCATCCACCCTCACTACCGATGAGACGACTATTTAATAGTACAATTGCGACTAGAATATGGCATTTCATTGCTTCATCACCGTCTGTTTCATAGAGGGTAGTAAAAAAGCTTCCGCCGCACCAATAAGGTACGGCGGAAGCTTTCTATATATCCGTCACTTTAATCAACGTAGCCGGCTACGCCCTGATCCATCAAATATTCCATTTCCAGATCAAGAATCGTCTCTATGGACAGCTCATCCAGCTTTACATCACGCTGCTTCAAAATATAATCGACCAGCTCATCGCTGTCGACCTCAACCTCGCCCGCAGCATTTTCCTGCGCATTGTTAATGAAGGTCATCTCATGCTTAAGGACAAGCTTTACATCCGCCTCGGATGCCTTTACTTTGCTCGTTATATAGGCAATCAGCTGCTGCTCGTCGATTTGGTCATTTCCTTGCTCGCTCATCTGTCATCGTCTCCTTATCGGCTATCTATTGCCATTGTATCACAACAGCCCCAACGCAGCTAAGCCTGCTCTTTCTCAAAAGTAAACCTCTGGATTTCGCCCCGCAGCACATTCGCCATCTCGCTCAGCGCCTCGGCCGAAGCTGAAATTTCCTCCATGGATGCCAGCTGCTCTTCGCAAACGGCAGCCACACTTTGAGAGCTGCCCGAAATATTTTTCGCCAGCACCACCAATTGCTCCTCGGTCGCCAGCTGCTGCTCTGTCGAAGCAGCCAGCTCCTCAGCCGATGCCGATACTTCCTGTACTTGGCTGGTTACCGTGCGAATGGCCGCATATACTTGTTTAAAAGCCTCGCCCGTCTGATTCATATAATTCGTGCTGGTCTCCACCTCGCCAGAGCCCTTCTGCATGGAAGCGACTGCGCCATTCACCTTGTCCACCATAGCATGAATGGATACCGCGATTTTATCAGACGCTTCCCCAGTCTGCTCAGCCAGCTTCTTCACCTCGCCAGCAACGACTGCAAAGCCTCTGCCGCCTTCGCCGGCCCGTGCTGCCTCAATGGATGCATTAAGCGATAGCAAATTTGTCTGATTGGCAATCTCGCGAATAAACTGTGTAATCTCCTCAATCGCCCGCGATTGCTCGCCAAGCTCGTAAATGACAGCAGCGGATTGATCAATCGTCAGGTTAAGCTGCTTCATTTGGTCAATCGTCTCGCCAAGCAGCGCACTTCCGCGTTCTGCCTGCCGCAAGGCAAGCTCAGACGATTCTGAAGTGACAGACGCCGAATCGGCAATACGTTGAATGCTGATGGCGCTCTCCTCGATCGCCTGCTTATTCTCATGGATACTAGCTGACTGCTGGTCGGATGCCTCTGATACCTCCTGTACAGACTCCGCTATATGGTTGGAAGCCATTACCGCCTGCTCCGCCCCTCCGGACAGCTCCCTCGAGGCCGCTTCGACCTCCATTGCATTATGATTAATAGCCAGCATCAGCTGCCGCAAATTATGCTTCATTTTGTTGAAATCCAAAGCCATCGCCCCGATTTCATCCTTCTGTCGCAGCACAATGTCGGCTCCAGTCAAATCGCCTTCAGCAATTTCCCGCGCCGCCTGAGCCACCCGCTGTACAGGACGGGCAATTATATGTCCAATAAGCAAGGCCAGCGCGATACCAAGAACCATAGCGACGATGATTGTGGTTAAAATGATCGTCTGCACCTCTCCTACCTGCTTCGTTAGGGATGCCTTTCCTTCATTTAACTTATTCGTCTGATATTCCTCCAGCTCGCTAGCTGCACTCAAAAAACGCTCTGCGATTGGCACGCCCTTTGTTTCCAGCAAAAAGGATACCTGATCCATATCATCTTGTTGTTTGGCTGCAATAAACTCCAGCGTTGCCGCATGATAATCTACTTCCAGCTGCTTGAGCTCCTTCGTTAATTCAATCGTCGTTTGCGTCGTAATCGCGGCCTCCAATTGCTTTAATGTATCGGCAAATGCTACGCGAGCCGCTTCATATTTATCTAACTGGGATGAGCTTCCGGTAATTAAATGACCCCTTATGTAGCTGAATTCACTCATCGTTAATTCCTTAAGCTTATTGACCCAAATAATTTTCTGAACGCGATCACTTAGCAAATCCTGATAAGACTGATTAAGAGAAGTAAGCTGGAACCAGCTTACTCCACCAACAGTTAAAGTAAGCAATAGTACAATGGCAAATCCTGAAATCAGTTTTTTTCTGATATCCACATGAAAGCGCTCCCTTTTATCTTATGTATTAGTTCTCTTTACCTATTAAACCAATATATTCGAGTCTAAACAACTAAATTCAACAAATATCGACTTTTTGACACGAATTATACCCTTTCTTCTTGTTTCGAATTCAGTTAGAATAGTTCATTGTGCGTTAGTAGTCGGCAAATACGCATGAAACAAAGGAAATCGCAGGATTATTGGAGGCTTATATGCAAAAGGAATCATCGAACGTCAAAATTATTAATGCTGATCCGAGCGCCCTCGGCCTATTCGGACTAGCTATCGTCACCTTGGTCGCATCCTCTCAAAAGCTCGGTATTACAACGGGCTACAGCTTCGTTATCCCATGGGCTATCTTCCTGGGCGCTTTCGCCCAATTATTCGCTTGCATTCAAGATTCCAAGCGGAACAATACATTCGGTACGACAGCCTTCGGCGCTTATGCGTTTTTCTGGTTTGCAGTCGCAACCAGCTGGATGTTTAAAATGGGTGTCTTCGGCACTGCGCTCGCAGGCGATGTGGATGGCAAACAGCTCGGCTTTGCATTCGCCGGCTACCTCATATTTACGTTATTTATGACGATTGGCGCAGTAGAAGCGAACCGTGTGCTGTTGATCATTTTCTGTCTAATTGATCTATTGTTCCTAGGACTTACGTTCGACGCTTTCGGCGTTGCACCTGAAATTTTCCATACGCTGGCCGCCTACTCCGAGCTGGCCATTGGAATCGTATCGCTTTATGGCTGCGGCGCTTCCGTACTGAACGCTCATTTCGGCCGAAGCTTCCTGCCAATGGGCAAGCCTTTCGGCATTTTCAAGCCGCGTGCTTAGCCGCTCGCATCAAAAAACCGTCTCCCGCACCGATTAGCGAGGGACGGTTTTTTGATTTATTTTCAAAACGAATCAAACTTGGGTATAACTACGTATAAGCATTTAGGCCTGCGTTTGCGGGTTTAAGATATGATGGATTAACGATTAAATGGACTAAAGCGTGAAGCATTAAAGGATTAAAGGATTAAAGGACAAATGGTTGAGGTTATGAAACGTTTGCGCAATAGATGGATTTTATAAATGAAAGGGGAAAGTGATAATGGATAACTTGATTACAGGCCAGCCTTACCGCTTTAAGGATGAGCAGGAGCAGCAGACGGCACCTGAGGATACGCCAAATGTGAATGAGTGGACGTCCAAAATTGGCGACTCCGCCAAGCAGGAAAAGTATGTAAAGCAAGGCTTTCTGCGGAAAATTAAAAAGCACGCCAAGAAAATACCTTTTGCTAAGCACGCCGTCGCGATGTACTATTGCGCTCTTGACGAGAATACGCCTACTTCAGCTAAAGTTATTGCCATCGGGGCGCTTGCTTATATTTTGCTACCGATTGATTTGATTCCTGACTTCGTGCTCGGTATCGGCTATACCGATGATGCAGCAGCGTTCTGGGCAGCCTATCGCAGCATCAGCATCCATGTGACAGATGCCCATACAGAGATGGCGGAGAAATGGTTTGCGAAATAAACGCAGACGGAGCAAAAGCAGTCCAGCTCGGACGCTGGCCCTTGCAGCCGCTGCTGGCGTAGGCGCCGGCTTACTGCTCGGCTTATTTATGAAGGCTGTTCAGCAGTTGACTGGTCAGCCTGTCTATACCTTGCTGCTCAATGTCGATTATATTCCGCTGCTGAAAGAGCTGGCACTATCCGAGCTAGGAGAATTCGCCTTGCACTTGGTCGTATCTGCGCTCGTCGGCATCGGACTAGCCCTCTTATTCGGAATCGTTCGCTGGCCCGTCGTTCGGCAAACCTATACTGCCATTGCAATCAGCCTGCTGATCGGCTTGGCGCTTTTTCCGACTACGCTCCTGTCCGATCGCACGCCCTCCATCGGAAGCGGCGCCGCATGGACCTGGTGGCTCGCTGGCCATGCCGTTTATGGGTGGGTGCTGGGGGAGCTGCTGGGACTTCTCCCCCGCAAACAGAGGCACTAATGCAAGAAAATTTCAAGCTAATAAAGGTTAATGGCTATTTGCTATTGGCTGAGTATTTATTTCCCGTTTACGCAAAAAAACCATCCCGCCAAGGATGGTTTTTCTGCATTTAAACGATGTTCAGTTCGACTTTAATGTTTCCTCTTGTTGCTCTTGAATACGGGCAAACCTGATGCGCTGCTTCGACAAGCTCCTTGGCTACTTCCGCATCTACGCCAGCTACGGAAATGTCCAGCTTCGCTTCCAGACCGTAGCCGCCATCGTCTTCTTTGCCGAGCGTGACATGCGCGGTAACCTGAGTTTTCTCAAGCTTAATCTTTTTCATTCTAGCGACAACGTTCAAAGCACTTTCAAAGCAAGCCGCATAGCCGCCAGCAAAAAGCTGCTCTGGATTCGTGGCGCCGCCTGGGCCGCCCAGCTCCTTAGGTGCACGAATCGCTAATTCCAAAATGCCGTCCTCGGATTTAAGCTGACCATCTCTTCCACCTACTGCTGTTACTGTTGCTGTGTATAAATTTTGCATATCAATCGCCTCCGTTATTGTTTTGGTGTGGAAACTTTAAGTTCTGGCGGTGCCGCCAGTACGCCGCGTGTATATAGGGCAAATGCCTTATAATGCGCTGTTTCATTATGTTCATCAATAGCCTGCTGATCCCGCCATTCCTCCAGTAGGACAAAATGGCTTGTTTGCTCTGCATCCTCATACAGCTTGTAGCTTATATTGCCCGGCTCCTGCTGCGTCGCGGCGATTGCAACTTTCGCCTTCTCGATAAAAGCCTCACGAGCCTCCGCTTGCACCTTCAGAAAAGCTTGTACAATAATCATCTGTGCCTACCTCCATGAACTGTACTACAGCACCCTACCTTCTTATTACCCAAATTCGCAATTGCTATCCCTAGCAATTGGTATTATAGGCTAAATATGAAGTGGACTTGCAAATAAATTGCGTAAAATTTAATTTGATAAAACCAATATTACCGTAACGTTTCGTTGCTGTCAACTACAGTCGCAAAAAAATTCCCAAGACGCCTGTGACAGGCTCCTCGGGAATTTACTTAACTATACGATATGAAAATACAAATATATAATAGCTTGAATGTTTAAATCGTTATTGTGCCTGCACTCTTATCTTCTTGCTTCTCAAGCAGCACAGGATTATGTGAAAAATCCACCTGCTGCTCAGGAAACAACTTCAATGTCTTGCTGTTCCATTCTTCAATCTCTTCTGGATTTATACCCACAGCCTTTTGGATGCCGCAATGCCTGTAATTCTTTTCTGTTTTTCCAGCATATCCTGTGACTTCTTCATCTGTCGATCTTCCGTAAATGCAGTAAAATAATAAATCTGTTCGACAGGCCCCACGCCGATCGTTGAAGCAAATGCAAGCGCGCGAAAAGTGGCTCCCTGAAACTGCTTTTTCACCTTTTTCCAGGTGTTGACCCCTATCCCTGTTTTCAACTCAATAATGTAAACCTTTGCCCCGCGATTACACGAGCCGACTAAATTCCACTCCAATATGATGCCATCCGCACATTTTCGATTCTCTGTATAAGTAAGAATATGATCATGCTCTTTAAGCAACCTTATATATTGTTTATCCGCTTGGGCTGTAAAATAGATTTCCAGTTCAGCAGCACCATCTTCCGCCTCTTCTCGCAAAGTGAAACGATTGGACAATACTTCATAATATGCTCCATTCACCCGGCTTAAATCATAACCGATGTCGACCACGCTATCACTCCGTAAAATTCTGAATAAGATCCGTTTCTGTTACTAGCTTGACCAACGTATCATTAAACGTATCCATCACAAAACCATTCTCTGTTAACGGCAAATGCGTAACCTCTGTAATGCCATTTACTACTTCAAACTGATAAGCATTAACGATTGAGAGGTCCTTAATAATATCTTGCTCCGTATAATTTAGCTTTTCCAAAAGTTTATCTTTATGCTTATGTTGAGCAATAGCTAATAGATTATTAATTTGCTGTGCCAAATTATCGCTATGTGTCGTCATCCAGATGGATTTCCCTTTATTGATTAGCCGAAATAAGAAGCGTACCATTCTCCGTTGCAGCTCGGAGTGCAAATGCGATTCAACCTCTTCAATGATCCAAAGCTTAGAGTCTTCTTTGGCTGTTAGGAAAATAGATAATGGGGCAACTTCAGCAACAAGAGAAGAGGTGACGTGGAGCGGATAAGCTTGCTCACCGCCTCCTGGCTTAAACCTGAACTGATTCCCCGCTCCCTTTTCTACTCGTCCATCAAGCAGCTCCGAATTAAGAAAATGGATTTCATCCTGGTAAAATGCTGTGGTTTCTTCATTCGGGTCATGCCTTTGCAATCTGCTGAGAAACTGCGCGACAGGGAGCGTCAGCTCTGTACCGCTTGTATCCGGCAAACTGTTCTCGCTACCTTCCATTACATATGATCCAACCTCCAGCTGCTTATCAAAGTAACTGCCAATAATGGCACGATAAGTTTGCAAAAATCCCGTTCTGGACGCCGGAAAATAAAGTGGTGCATTACTAGCTGTTCTGAGCGCAGCAACATTAAAATCGGAACATATCATGTTCACTAAACAAAGCTCAAGAAAGGTATTAAAAAATAACTGCTCATCTCTGGGAGCAAATCCTCTTATTATCACTTTTTTATTGTAGTCAATCTGAAAAGTAATACCGCTCTTTATAGCAAAAGTATTTAAGGTAATACTATCTTCACGAGGTAGAACCTCTTTTCTATATTTAGAATAGAAGGGTATTTGATTATTTCTGCTAATCTTCAAGCTGCCCGCGCGCACTGGAAACCTGAAAATTTTATTCAACAACTGTTCTTTGTTCTCATTAACAATATCATTAAACATATTTAATAGCTCATCCTGAGCGGCTTCATTTAGCTCAAATACAGTATATTGCTCCTCATTTGCCTGCTCTAACCCCTGCATGAGGGTATTCATGAATGAATGGTAGCCGGGATGCTCTGAAAGGTGCTTCCTAATCAACCCCCGTGCTTCGGTCAAAATCCCCCAAAGCAGCATCATTAAGTACGTCTTCCCGCTATTGTTTTTACCAACAAACAGCATAAAAGGAGAAACGATAATGTTGGCTTCTTTTATACGACCAAAATCCTTAACATTCAATTCCCATTGGTTGCTCAATCCACTCACCCTCTCAAAACCTCTTCTTAATATAAAATATGCCCGTTCTGCGCGGCTTTATAACGCTTTAATTATTACATGCTTCCTACTCTAATATGATAGCAATAAATGGATTACCCTACAATGCGCAATCCTGTCACCTCCCGCCAGCAACAAAATCCCAAAACAAACGTTATACATATATAGGAAAACGTCTAGGGAGGGTTCAAACTGAATTTTCGGGAAAATACGCAGCTGCACAGCAAAGCTATTATTATTGCCGTCTTATTGGCGGGTACTATAGCAAGTCTCACTTTGGCCGATCACCTAAGAGCGGTGACAGGACGCGAAATTTATTTATTTTTGGATTGGGATGTGTTTCTGGCGTGGGTTCCACTGGGGCTTTCCATATTCATTGAGCTGGGGGCCTTTTATTTAAAGCAGAAGCATACAGCTGTAAAATTGCTAATTTTGCTGCCTCTTGGGCTCGTATGGCTGCTCTTCTATCCAAATGCCGCCTACTTAATTACGGACATGCTGCATCCGTTTATGCGGGTTCAGGCCGATGGGGGCGGTCATTTTGTTAGGACGATGGAATTTTGGCAGCATCTTTTTATTTTTATGACGGCAGCTTCGGTTGGCGTGCTGCTCAGCGTCGTCTCGCTGTACTCGCTGCATCAGCTTATTCGTCAAGCCTTTGGCGCTGTTATCGGCTGGCTGTTCGCCGTTGTTATTTTGCTGCTCAGCAGCTTCGGCATCTATATTGGCAGGTTCGTACGCTGGAACACCTGGGATGTTTGGGCAAGACCCCATGTTGTTTTCGGACAGCTGCATGAGATTGTAACGGATGCGAAGGCGGAAGTGCTGCTTATCCCCTTCACGTTATCCATCTTTGCCTTCACTTTGTTTTTCTATGTCGTGATTTACGCCTTTACTTGGATGAGGCGATAGATAAGCCTACAGCCCCCTTTCCCGATATAGGCTAGGGGGCTTCTTGTCCTTCCTTTAAAAGAGCGAGCAGCTCCACAATCATGCTCTGCATAGCATCCTCTTGCGGCATGCGGATAAATCGGCTGATCCGCTTCATCTCCGGCTCAAAAAAATGAATCAGCGCGAGCGTCGCCTGCTCATCATTTTGCTGAACCAAATGGAGCAGCCTCAGGAACTCATCATCTGACATAGCTGCTTTAGCGTTTTCTGCTTCCATTTGTTCACCGCCTGCTGGCTCATATTCAGCGCCTTGGCCGCTTGCGCCTCCGTCTTGCCCTGCAAATACAGCTCTTGAATGATCGTTCGAGCCTGCTGTGAAGGGAGCGCTGCGAGCAGCTGCTGCACTAGTAATTTCTGCTCCAGCTGAGCCGCGGCGCTGTCTGGACGGACGGGCTCATAAGTCAGCGAGCATTCATGCTTGCGCTGCTTCTTCGCCTGATACTGAATACGCCAGCCAATGCGGTAGAGCTCTTTTTTATAAAAATCAATGACCGTCCTCGCTTCATCCATTTGTCGAAACCTCCTCTATTCTTGTAATCATCCCTAGTAATAGGATAATTATAACAATTATAGGATTTCGTTAGTGGACATTTGGCGGACATATAGCGGACTGCAAACGGACCAGTGTACAGCAAAATAATAGGTATTATTAAAGTTAGAGCTGTAGGAATGCTTCCATAACGGTTAAATTAAAGATATAGAGGTCATTTGAAAATGAATGGATAATGAGGAGGATTTAAAATGATGAAGCAAGCTGGTATTTACTCTTTAGTTGTTATCTTCAGTTATCTATTTGGGGTCATTTTTTATAAAGCGGCTTATTCTGCACTTTCGATTTCCGAGAGAAGTGAATATCATTTACTTTATACCGGAATTAATTTATTTTTTGTTTTCTGCACAGTTCCTGCTTATTTTATAATGATTCTCATCCTAAAGTCCGTGAATATCCAATCTACTGCGGTCTACGCCTTGCTCTTAACCCTTTTCGGCTTTATCCCCTCCACATTCGTCCCTTTTTGAGCGGGTTCGGTTTTCTTTTTCTAACGCCGAGCTATTATATTTCCGAGTTAGCCATTCTGCTTTATGCCTTTTTCACAGGCACAGCCCTCTCGTTTACCCTAGGAGTGAAGCTGCTAAGACGTTACCCCGCATTACTAAAATAAGGTGCACAACTAAGAGCAAGCCCAGGAATGCTGCGATTTCCCCGGGCTTGCTCTCTTTTACTTCTTGACCACATTCACTTCCTTATTAAACTTAATGAGGCCTGTTTACAACCTAGCTCACAAATTTAATTTATATACCAAGACATCGACTTACCGTTAAGCCTAAGCAGCCAGCAAGCCTCCGCTCGCTACTGATACTTCTGAGTCTCCTTAAAATATGCCAAATTGTTCGCGATAAACAAAGTCAGCAGGAGGAGGAACGGAAACAGTTGAAAGCCGCTTAGCGCAGAGTATGCAAAGGTGACAAATACGAGCGCATACAGCGTATTATTAATCATATTGAAGGCGCGATATGACGCTTTATACACAATGAATTTCTCCGCCTCATCCAGCTTATCCATATAGGCCTGTTTTGCCCCAAAAGGACGTCCAGTGTCAAAAGACCGTTTCGGAAAATTACGGTTAAACACTTTAAACAGCAGCGATTGCAGACGGATATGCGCCAACACCAGTAATAGCGAAATAATTAAAAGCGCAAGCACAGGCTTGCCGTGAATGGCCTCAATAATCATTTGCGACAGCAGCGCCATGCTGCCAACGATGGCCGTATACGTACCGAACGTGTTCAGCATCATGCTGGTGCCAAGCAGCTTCTCCCCCTTTTCCTTATCCTCCTCCTGATTAAACTTCAAGCAATATCTTACACTCGCAGCCCAAGTTCCAATGGATGCGAGCAGAAACAGCATATGAACGACATCAAGGCGAAAAAGACCCACCGATATCCCATCGAAATCCAGCTTCCCTGCATTCGACATTCCAAAATAACTTACTGCAAAGCCTAATAATCCACCGACAACAATAACAAGCACCCATTGCAGCTTCTGCGATTTCCTGTTGCTCATTGAAGTTCCCCCTCATTCTCATCATCCAATATAAAAATAAATTCCACAGGCTCCTTAAATAGCTTCGCCAGCTTTAATGCCAGAACTACTGATGGTGAATAGTCGCCCCGTTCAATTAAGCTGATCGTTTGCCGAGAGACATCAATGGCTTCAGCCAGATCCGTCTGGCTCATTCGAAAACGAGCCCTTAATTCGCGAACCCGATTATCCAGCTTCATACGCCCACCTCCATGTCATCAATATACAGGATATATGACATAATGTAAATTAAAGTTGTCAAAATAATAAATAAAGCTTACATTTCTTATACTCACAAGCCTGCGAGCCTGCTTTTTTCACAAAAAAAGGATTGACGAATTTCCAAAACCAGGTATACTCATATATATCAAATAGATATATCTAATAGATATATCATAAATAAATTCAAATCACTGAACGGACGTGAATCACGATGCTCGAAAATATTATTTTAGGACTGTTGATGGAGCAGCCAATGAGCGGCTATGACATGAAGAAGACGATTGACCATTCTGTCGGCATTTTCTATCGGGCAAGCTTCGGAAGCCTGTATCCCGCTTTAAAACGTCTGGAGACCAAGCGCTGGGTAAGCGTTTCGGCAGAGCTGGACAACAGCAAAAATAAAAAGCTATACACGCTGCTCCCAGAGGGCAAAGCCACCTTTCTCACCTGGCTGGCCGAACCAATTCAGCTGTCGCGAAGCGAGCTGCTGCTGAAGGTTTTCTTTTTCGACTATTTGGATGAAGAGACTCGCCAGCAGCGCCTTAGTGAATACCAGATGCGGCTAGGGCAGGAGATTGGCAGACTGAAGGCTGTAGAAGGCATTGTTGCCGGGGAGCTACAGGAAGTGCCGAATCCCGAAAACTACTATTACCGCGTGTCCGTGCTGTCCTATGGACTCGACTATTTTCTAATGGAGCAGAAGTGGATTCAAGCGATTAAAGAGAGGAAGAATCTAAACGATGACCGAAACCAAAGCGAACACTAACCCCCTGAATAAACCTGCTTTTTCTGAAAAGAGACCTGTACTCGCGATCCTTATCATCCAGCTGCTGCTGCTGTTCGCTGTATCCGCTGCCGGAGCCTATGCCACCATTAAAGAGCTAAACTATACAGCACCTGTGCTGCTATCGTTCATCCCTATTGCTCTTGCCTTAATCCTCTACTTAACTTTGCGCAGAAAATGGGGCTTTGCCGGCTTTCGCCCGCTCTCTGCCATTCCGCACGGTGGCTGGAAGTATTACCTTCCGCTCGTTGCTGTGCTGATCGTTATCGGAACTAATGGACTAAAGACGCTAACGCCGGGGGAAATTTATTTTTTCGTCTTTTTCACCTTGCTGGTCGGCTTTGTAGAGGAGACGGTTTACCGCGGCCTTATTCTTAACATTCTGCTGCGCAAATCAGCCACAACTGCGGTCATCGTATCGAGCCTGCTGTTTGGCATCACGCATATTTTGAACGCTTTATCGGGTCAAAATGCCGTTGATACGACAATCCAAATCGTTTACTCCTTAATGGTCGGCCTTTCCCTTGCGTTATTAATGGTGAAAAACCGCAACATCGTGCCGCTGATTTTGTTTCATTTTGTGCATAACCTCATTCAGTTTCTTGGCAATGAGCGCACCGCCATCGGCCCAGATCTGCTCATCATCGTAATCCTTGCGGCGCATTGTGTGTGGGTAGGCATGAGCTTGAGAAAAGCAAAGAGACTTCCATAAGCCTCAGCAGCTTGAACAGAAGCCTCTTTATTGATCTCTTTATTGATCTCTTTATTGATATGTATGCTTGCTGCGGATTAACAGTTTCTCCCCGTTAGTCCGCAAGCACCAGCGGCTCATACTCACCGTCCAGTATGCGGTTGATGAATGCTCCCGGCTTTTTCCGCAGCTTCGCCCATGTTGCATCAGGCAGCAGCATCAGCTCCTGATGCTCCACATCATAGCTTGCGAATTTCTTATTCGCCGGCACCCAGACAAACATGCCCAGCGCAGAATAATTGTCCATATCGACAAGTAAATTCAGCAGCTTGAGCCCGTGAAATTCCAGTTCAGTAACATCCAAAACCGAACCAAACTCAATATAGGAAACCTGCTCGCAATCCGATAATTCAACGCGGCTGCTCGTCTCTCCCAGATCGCGGATAATGGCAGCAGGAAGGCCCGCTTTTTTCAATTGAGCCGCTCGGTTATCGAAATCATGCAGCTCCTTCGGCTCGTATGAATAGATGAGCTCCATCACTTCTTTGTGCTTGTGGCGCTTCGCGTCCGTATAAGCCCGTTCTCCATAGCTGTCTTTAATCGACGGATCAGCGCCCGCCTCCAGCAAATAACGAACGGTCGGCAAATGCCCGATGCCCGCCGCTGCTTGCAGCGGCGTTCCGCCATATGGGCGCACCATATCCGGCTCATTAAAATTAACAGGGGCGCCTGCCTCCACCAGCATTTTAACCAAATGCAGATGCCCTCCCGCTGCTCCTCGCAAAGCAAGGCCGCCATGTAAAGCCACATCAATGCCGAGCGCCAGCAGCGCCTCTACCGCCTTTGCATTTCCCCAGCTGACGGCATGAGACAATGCCGAGCTGCCAACATGATTCACCGCATTAATATCAGCGCCCGCCTCCAGCAAAAACTCGAATACTGGACGCTTGCCCTGCTTTGAAGCCGTAACGATTGCTGGATTTTTGGAGTCGTTCAAATCCATGCCCTCGGAAATAAGCGTTTTGATCGCCGCAATATTGCCGCTTTTGCAAGCTTGCAGCATACGCTCATCCCATTCCGTTCCCATAAAAACTCCCCCCCTCTTTGTCAGGTGTAAACGGCCGAAAACAGTTCCTCTGGCGGCAAGACTGCGTTACCGTTTCGAGGATGGAATAACTAAAGTGGAAGAAAAAATCATACCCTCCCCTATTTTACCCTTAATCGCTCCTGCACGGGTATATGAAGGTTCCACTCTTTAGCGGCAATGATTATGACCGTATGACGCAGCCTGAACAGAAAAATACCGCTCCCCCAGACGATCACCCGGAGAAACGGTATGTTTCACTGCTTATTGCATTCCGCATTTATTCTGCACCTGCCGTGCCGGATTTTTTCCGCTTGCCCGTCAGCTGGAACTGCTCGATTTCCTTGCATAGTTCATGCTGCCAATTTATATCCTTGCTCATTGAAGCAAGCAGCGACATATTCGCCAAATAAGCGGCTTCGCTGACATAATTCACGTTAAGCTGCTGGCATTGCTCTAGCTCCGCGGCTTCGCTTGGCGAAAGCTGCCGTTGTTTGCTATGCAGCCACAGCTCTGCCATGCGCTGATGAAACGGGAGTACCACTTGCAACCACCACCCTATAGGAGCCAGCGTACCCTTTTTAGCCGCAAAATATGCTTTGCACCCTTTTTTTGATTGAATAAATCATTATAACGTTTTAAAAATTCAATTTTTCGTATTTTTATTTCGCTTATTTTGCACCATTGTACTGCGCGGGCATGCTCTTTCTGCTAAACTGGTATTAGGTATAGCGCTTTCATTCCACTTGCTTTGCGAAGCTCCCAGCTATTGACGTAACGATCATTCGATCGTATTATCGTTGATAAACCGCAGCAGTGTTGACGGCATTATGATTTGCATAAGATGAGGAGGAAGCGTACTTGCGTCTAGATTTTTATTTTCGCCTGGAAAATAAACCTGATTCAATAACTCAGCTGCAACCGCTGACGCCACTCTTCGGGAAAGGAGATTAACATGACGAACGCCGTTTCTTCCGTGTGGGAAATCAGCTATTACGAGCTGACCATTCGCCTGCTGCTCGCAGTCGTGCTAGGTGGACTCGTCGGTCTTGAGCGTGAATTCGGCGGCCACTCCGCGGGCTTCCGCACACATATCCTCGTATCTCTAGGCTCCTCTACCGTCGTTTTGCTATCCATGTACGGATTTGCTGCATTCGCGAATGAGCCTCGTGTTACTCTCGATCCGGCAAGGCTGGCTGCGCAGGTTATTAGCGGCATCGGCTTCCTGGGAGCCGGCACGATTCTCCGCAAGGGCACTGGCATTTCGGGCCTGACAACGGCAGCCTCTTTGTGGGTTGTAGCAGCCATAGGATTATCGGTTGGAGCTGGATTTTATGTGGCAGCAGCTATCTCTACTACATTGGCGGTGATATCTTTGTTCGTATTCAACAAACTGGAAAAAACATTTTCACGAACCAAACGCATTCATGAAATTAGATTCAAGCTGGCGAAGCACACCTCCGGCTTGCAGGACATAGTAGCTACTATCCATGAACACGGCATGAAAATTCATAAGCTGACCATATTAGATGATGACGATGATTCATCTGAGCAGATGGGCGGCTCGAAGACGATGAATGTCATTATTCAGGTGAAATTCAAAGGAACAAGCCTTTTCAGCGACCTAACGCTGATGATGGCCTCCATGGATGGCGTTCGGGGCATGGAAATTAGCGGTGAACCGCTTTAATTCCAGTTGGCAAGCCCGTTATGAAACGAGGCTGTTCCTAGGGTCTAAATGGACCTTAGGAGCAGCCTCTTCTATTTATCCATCGCTCTTCATTCGTACATGCCTTGCTGTTTGAGCTACTAGCCTGGCAGCGCCCTTAGCTCCCGAGCTTCGCGGATATGGCCGATACCCTCCTGGCACATGCCGTATGGCCGCCATTGGCAGTCCGAGCATAGGCGATCAATGTCGCCAGGCACAATGCGGCTAGCGACGGACTCGCATACATCGGACCATTTTGCCACACTGCCTATCGTCAATCCAACTTCCTGCAAAATAGCTTGGTCCTTCTGATAGACGCTCTTATTCTGGCAATGGGACGGCTTATCCGGCGGAAAAGCCTTGCAAATATCGTCAGGACCATCAATGATTTCAACAATGGTATTTGGCTGCTGGCGCAGCTGCTCATATACGGCTGTCATATTGACGCAGAATCCCTCTGAGTAGCCCTTGCCCCGATAACCGAGCAGACAAAACAAATGATGGCCCCGCAAACGAATGTTCATGATGCTCACTCACTCTCCGAATTAATGTTAACCAAATTATACCACGAAGGTTAACATACATGCGAGCAATGTGAGGCGAATTCGTTCATATACTAGGAAAAGCGATATTCAGAAATTTGCCCGCTAGGGATATAGCCGATATTGCGATACGCTTTGTTTGCGGCTGAGTTTTGAACATCCGCATACAGCATCGGCTCTAAACCACCTTCCACAATAATGGCGCTTACCTTTGCAGCCACAGCGCTGGCAAATCCGCGATTTCTCGCATCCAATGCTGTATAAACCGCATTAATTCTCGCATGCCTTGCTGTACGGTGTGCAATCGCCGCCATAGATACAACCCTCTCCGCCTCCACCCACACATATAATTCGCCCGATTCCACCATCTCCGCGGCAGCCGGAATTTGGCTTGCTACCTCTACCTGCTGACCATAGGCCTCATGCGTAAAGGCCGCGATAAAGCCCGCCACCGTCTTAATATCTTCCTCTTTTGCTTTTCTTATGGTTCCAGCTATACCTGAGGGTTGCCGCACAACTGGACATCTATAAGCCTCCAGCTTCATATGTAGACGCTGGCTCTGTCCTGTTAACGGAGGATACACTCTGGCGAAAAGTCCGGCCAGCTCTGGGCTGGCTGATATTCCCGTTACCTCAATACCCTCTCTATACAGCTGACCCGCCAGATTTCGAGCTATTCTCTCACGAACCGAGCAGGGCAGCTCTGACGCCATCCACAACCAGCCGCCATTTCCGGGCGTTTGTGCAAAAATCATTGTATCATCCGCCGTCTTCCAGCAGAGCTTCGTTTCTGAATCACAAATACGGTAAATGATATTGTAGGCGACCTCATCGGCGAGGAATGAACCCTTATTCAGCACCGAATCATCGCACTCAAACCTTTCCAGCATCGGCCTCTCTCCTCTTTATAAAATCGCTTTATTGCTTGGTTTTCGCCAGCTCGCCGATCAATTCTGGCAGCCAATTTTTGATGTGCTTAAATGCAAATCCTGCCGTTTCCGCCTTACTTGTATCCATATACCAAGAAACAGGTACGCCAAACGGCGATTGATGCTCTTCGGATGCCTCTTCAACAATTTTTGCATTTTTACCCACAAATTCTTCAATAATCGACATCATTTGATTCAAGCCAATCCTCCCTTGAGAGCAAGCATTAATTGGCCCTGTAAGATCAGATTTCCCAAGCCATTCGAGGAATTCAGCAGCTTCATCCGAGTGAATGAACGATAGCTCCGCCTCAGGAGCAGGCATGGAAATCGCCACTTCTTTTTGCACATGTTCAATATGGAAGTGCAGCCGGCGGGTGTAATCATCCGGTCCGAGCA
Organism: Paenibacillus sp. KS-LC4; assembly: GCF_036894955.1. NCBI lineage: Bacteria > Bacillati > Bacillota > Bacilli > Caryophanales > Paenibacillaceae > Paenibacillus > Paenibacillus sp. KS-LC4. Next base: position 6,079,514 of record NZ_CP145905.1, read on the forward strand.
CAAACGGAATGCGAACAGCTGTTGTTGGAAACGGCGCTTCCTGCATAAAAACCGCCTCAACAAGCCGTTTTCCGTCGGCATAACTGAGGGAGGAGAAGGTATCCGGTTCGGGCAGCTCGCAAGTATAGGGATCAAAAACCTGCTCCGTTAGCGGCTCCTCGCCAAATGGATATACGCTCATAGAAGAAGTGACGATGTATTTGTCCGTACGTCCACTAAATAGGCAAGTGGCCTCCCGTGCCTCCTTAGGCGAGAAGCAAATGTTGTCGTAGATGACGTCGAAGCTTGCTCCGCCAAGCGCATTAGCTAGTGCGGCCGCGTCGGTTCGGTCGACACATATGCGTTTTACCGCGTCGCCAAAAGGGTCAAGCTTAATGCCTCGAGTAACGATCGTCACTTCCGCCTGCTGATTAATAAGACGCTGCACAAGCTTTTTTCCGAAAAACCGCGTTCCTCCCAGAATCAATACCTTCACCTATCTGCACCTCCAACACTTTGAATTTTCGTATAGTTCCTGTATTGTATCATTATCGCAAATACTACAGTTAGAAATATAAGGAAATTCTAATTCATTCACTCTATTTTAGGAGGCTGCTATGAAAACCCTGCTTGTAGTCGATGATGATCCCCATATCCGCACGCTGCTGAGGCACTTTATGACGAAAGAAGGCTATCGCGTCGTTGAGGCAAAAGAGGGAGAGGATGCCGTACATAAGCTGAAAGAGCATCCGATTGATCTTGCGATATTAGATGTAATGATGCCGCGGATGGATGGACTGGAGCTTTGCGGGTATATTCGGACGAATTACGATATCCCGATTATTTTGCTGACGGCGCGGGAGCAGCTGACGGATAAGGAGCAGGGTTATTTGCGCGGCACTGACGATTATGTCACTAAGCCATTTGAACCGGAGGAGCTGCTGTTTCGCATCAAGGCGCTATTTCGCCGCTATTCCGTTTCCTCCAGCGACAAAATCCAGCTCGGACGCCTCACCATCGACCGTAAAAACTACGAGATTGCCGATGGCGATGCAATGCTGCTGCTGCCGCTTAAGGAGTTTGAGCTGCTGGCGCAGCTTGCCGAATACCCGGGACGGCTGTTTTCACGCGAGGAGCTCATTCGACTCGTATGGGCCGCGGATTATGCAGGGGATGAACGGACGGTGGATGTGCATATTAAACGTCTGCGGCAGCGTTTTGCTGCATATGAGCAAGATTTTCGCATTACGACTGTGCGGGGAATCGGCTACAAAATCGAGGCAGCAGCGCCATGAAGTCACTCTACTCTCGCGTTTTTCTAGTAGCTATGGCAGTCATTATCGGCAGCAGCTTTCTCGGTTTTCTGGTATCTAATCTTTATTATCATCATAAGCTCAAGCCTTATAATGATGCCAAGCTGACCCGCATTGCCCTGCAAATGCAGCAGTTCGCCGAAGACCAGCCGGAGCTGGCTGCTGCTTACCTTGCCAATGCGGCCGAGCTGGGCTATGAGATACTGCTGGCGGATGGTCAAGGCACCGAGCGTTACTTCGGACGAGCTTTTCGTGAAAAAGAGCTGGCGGATGACGTGCTGCGCAACGTACTCGCTGGCGGACAATACCATGGCATCGCGCAGTTTCCCAATCAGCTGTTTATTACCGGCTTTTTCGACAACATGCTCAGCAATACGGTGGGCGTACCGCTGCAATTGGAAGGCAAGCGGTATGCGCTGTTCATACGCCCGGATGTCATCCTGCAATTTGGCGAGCTGCGCAGCTTCTTTGCGATGATCGGGCTGCTGACCGTTGCCTTCAGCCTGCTCTGCTTCCTGCTCAGCACCCGCTATTTGGTGAAGCCCGTCACGAGGCTGACAGAAGCAACGCAGCGGATCGCTCAGGGAAATTACGCCCTGTCGCTGAATACGAAGCGGCGGGATGAAATCGGGCGGCTCGCTGCCCACTTTATGACGATGAGTCAGGAGCTTGAGCGGGTAGAGCAAGCACGGCAAGAGTTTGTCGCTAACGTCTCGCATGAAATCCAGTCGCCGCTAACCTCCATTCAAGGCTTTGCGCACGCCTTGGCGGAGAAGGAATTGCCCACCGATGAACGCGCCCATTATGCCGCCATTATTGGCGAGGAAAGCCGCCGCCTAGCGGCACTCACCAAGGAGCTGCTGCTGCTGTCATCGCTGGACCAAGCTGCAGAGGCGCTTCAGCGGAAGCCCTTCAATCTGCGAGCTCAGCTGCGACAGGTTGCGCAAGTGATGGAGTGGCAGCTGACAGAGAAGGAAATTGCACTCAAAATCGCTGTCCCTAGCTCTCTAATGCTTGACGGCGATGAAATGCTGCTGTATCAGGTATGGATGAATTTGTTGTCCAATGCCGCAAAATACATCCCCTCAGGAAGAGCGATTGAGGTGGAAGGCAAGCTGGAGCGAGGACGCTGTGTCATTCGGGTCACCGATACGGGAGATGGCATCGGCAGGGAGCAGCTGCCGTTTCTGTTTGATCGCTTCTACCGCGCCGATCGGGCACGAGAACGAGGCACAGAGGGAGGCTTCCCCCCAAACAATCGTTCAGGCGACTCCGTCGGCTCGGGACTAGGGCTCGCCATTACCCAAAAAATCGTCCACCTGCATAACGGGACGATTGAGGCAGCCAGTGAGCCCGGTCAAGGCACGACCTTCACCGTGACGCTTCCACAGCTCTAACGGAGCGCTTTTGCCAAATTTGTAATTTGCCGTTCATACGCCGTTCATTTTCAATTTTTACACTTGTGGCATCACAAGTAGGAGGAATGAGAATGTATTTGGCCCTTAGAGAAATGCGTTTTGCCAAAACCCGTTATTTGCTCATTATGGCGATTATGCTGCTCGTTTCCTTTCTGGTCCTGTTCGTAACTGGACTTGCAGGGGGACTCGCTTATGCGAATGCCTCCGCTGTCGAAAATATGTCCGCCACCCATTTCCTTATGCAGCAGGATGCGAGTCAACGGTTCGCCCGCTCAATCGTTGGGGAGAAGGAGCTTAACAAAGCCCGTTCGGTCGTTGGCGATGCGAATGCCCAGCGTCTCGGCGTACAGATGACGACAGTAACAGGCGGAACGAACGGGATGAAAACAGATATTACGTTATTCGGCGTGGACATGAGCAGTTGGCTCGCACCGACTGTCGTCTCCGGCTCGGCCGTCTCCAATACGGGTACTGGCAAGGTTGTCGTAGACCACAAGCTGGAGGAGGAAGGCATCACCGTCGGCAGCTTGCTGCATGACCAAACGACAGGTCTCACGTGGACCGTTAGCGGCTTTACGGAAAATCAGTCGTTCAGCCATACGCCTGCCGTATTTATGAACCTAAGCGACTGGCAGCAGCTAAAGCAGCAAATGGCGGGCCGAGCAGCAGCTGATCCCGCATTCGCCGCTCCCTTCAATGCTATTGCTATCCAAGCAACCGCCGCAGAAGCAGAGCAGCTTTCGCTACAGCTAGAAAATGTGGAAATAATGACGAAAAAGCAAGCGGTGGCCAGCATTCCCGGCTACAAGGAGGAGCAAGGCTCGCTGATGATGATGATTAGCTTCCTGTTCGTTATTTCCGCTTTTGTGCTTGCAGTCTTCTTCTACGTCATCACCATTCAGAAAACGAGCCAATTCGGCATTCTCAAAGCGATTGGCACCAGGACCCTTTATTTAGCGCGCAGCGTCGTCGCACAAGCGCTCGTGCTCGCTGCCGCCAGCTTGGCCATAAGCTGCCTGCTGGTCGCGCTCATGCAAGCGGCGCTGCCCGCTTCAATGCCGTTCCAGCTATCGCCGATGACGACGCTGTATACTTGCCTGCTGTTTATCGCGATGTCACTGCTTGGCTCGCTCATCTCCGTCATTCAAGTGGCGCGAACCGACGCGCTTGATGCTATAGGGAGGGCTGCAGCATGACCGAAACAAAGCTGATACTCCATGAAATTACGCGCGTCTATCATGACGGCGATACTGAACTCACCGTACTGAACAAGCTTTCCCTTGAAGTAAAAGCAGGGGAGCTCGTCGCAGTAATGGGGCCTTCCGGCTCTGGCAAGAGCACCTTCCTATCCATTGCAGGAGCACTTCTGTCGCCAACGAGCGGCGAAGTACACATCGACGGCGAAGCGCTTGCTGGCAAAAACGGGCAGCATCTCAGCAGATTGCGGCTGCATCAGATCGGTTTTATTTTTCAAAGCGCCAATCTGCTTCCCTATCTGTTGGTGGAGGAGCAGCTCATGCTCGTCGCCAAGCTCGCAGACATGGACAAACGCTCCGCACAGGCTCGGTCAACGATGCTGCTGGAGCGTCTAGGCCTGCTGCATCGCCGGGCCGCCTATCCGAATCAGCTCTCCGGCGGGGAAAAACAGCGCGTCGCCATTGCACGAGCCTGGATGAATGACCCGGCTATTTTGTTTGCGGATGAGCCGACAGCGAGTCTGGATGCCAGCCGTGGTCAGGATGTGGTGGCGATGCTCGCCCGCGAGGTGAAAACGGAGGGGAAGGCCGCCGTTATGGTGACGCATGACGAGCGAGTGCTGCATTTATGCGACCGTATTTTACATTTGAAAAATGGCGTATTAGTCAGCGCATAAGCTGCGATGCTTGAAAAATACGAAGCTGAGCCTTGCCGAAGCAGGCATCGCAGTCGATGTGAACTCGTTGCTTGACGTTTTTGACGCTGAGCGGGATTTCTAAATGATCGGTTAGGCTTACGCTGGACGCGAAAAACCGCTTACTCTCCAGACTTCTGGAGAGCAGGCGGTTTTCGTATTTCCCGAGCTTATTTTCAGCCTAATAACAGCTCATTACTGCTCATTGCCGCACACTGATGCGCTAGCTACTCATCTTCCCCCATATCCATTGCATAGGTAGGGATTGTCCGTTTACCCGTCCGCGATTTGGCGGATACGCGCTTCTCGGCCTGTTTTTTCGTGCGCCTATTTACCGATTCCTCTTTACGTGCCATATGCGCCAGCTCCTTCTCCAGCTTCTTGAAGCTCACAAAGCGGCGCTGCTCCAGCGTTCCATCCGCAATCGCCTGCTTGACCGCACAGCCCTCCTCCTGGTCATGCCGGCAATCGTGGAAACGGCAGCTTGCAGCAAGCTCCCCAATATCGGCAAAGGTCGTATCTATGCCCTCATCCGACTCCCATAATTGCAGCTCCCGCATACCCGGCGTGTCAACGATAATGGCACCGCTTGGCGTCACAAACATTTCCCGATGCGTCGTCGTGTGCCGCCCTCTGGCATCGCTCTCGCGAATATCCTGAACGCGCTGCTTATCCTCATCTGCCAGCCAGTTAAGCAGCGTCGACTTGCCGACACCAGAGGAGCCGGTTATCGCAATCGTCTGCCCAGGGAGCAAGTATTCGGCTAGCGCATCCCGCCCCTGATTTTCAAAAGCGCTCACAGCATGGACGGGAACACCCGGGGCTATCCCTTCCACTAGAGCCACATAATGCTCAGGGTTCTCAATAAGATCAGCCTTGGTCAGCAGCACAACCGGTCTTGCCCCGCTATCCCAGACAGCGAGCAAATACCGCTCTATTTTTCGCAAATTAAAATCCTGATTCAAAGCATTCGTAATAAAAACATAGTCCAAGTTAGCGCTGATCACCTGCACATCAATGCGCTGTCCCGCCTCCTTGCGCACCATTACCGAACGGCGGGGAAGCAGCGTATGAATAACAGCCTTCGCTTCACCCGGGAGCGGCTGCACCAGTACCCAATCGCCGACTGCCGGAAAGTGTCCGCGATTGATCGCTTCAAACTCGAACTTTCCGGTGACAACGGCCGACTGCTCGCCTGCCTCCGTCACAATGCGGTACTGATGTGAAAATTGCGCTACGACGCGCGCCGGCACCAGCGGCACATCTCCCGTAGCTGCGCGGCGCTGCTCTGCTGCCCAATGCTCATTCCAGCCATAGACCTGAAGCAGCGTTTCCTGCTGATGTGTTTGAAATATCTTAATCTTTTCTTGATTTTCTGGCTTCCATGTCAAATCGTATTCCTCCGTTTGTTGGATCATTATTTTTTTAGGTACAACAAAAAAAGACCACAGCATGATCCTGCGGTCTTTTTTCTCGCACAGCGATGCTCGACGCCACATCCAGCTGTACGCGCAAACGCAAAGAGAAGCCCCGCCTATCGGCGGCCAACGCCCATTACGCTGCGATAAAAAAAGTCCGCAGGACACCAACTTGGTCTCCTGCGGACATTAAAAAAGCTTCAAAAGCAGCTCTGCTGCACCTTCCCCCAGCATAAGCCTTCTGCTTTATCCGTCTTCTTATGTTAAGTCCGTAGAGACCGACGCCATAACAACCAATCCTCTGCTCATTGTGCTCATATAACATCAGCCTCCTTCTTCAAATTAGTTCCAGTATAGTGTTGAAAGTCCAGCTAGTCAAGCCGGGCAAGCGCCTTTTTATTGCTAGCATCATCAGAGACGTAGTAGAATGAAGCCAAGCGAAAACCAAGGCTTATCTTTTTAAAACCGTGTCGCAGGCATGAAGGAGAATGGAAATGGACGAGAAGACAACTGGAAGACTAAAAGTATATATGGCAGGCTTCGAGGTGTTCCGCACGGATGCTGTAGAGCTGGGCAAGCAAATGAAGGAGCTGTGCGAGGCTTATGGCTTTGAAGGTATTTTTCCGCTGGATAAAGACATTAAGCCTTTACCAACAAAGTCGGAAACGGCACAGGCAATCTTCGAGGGCAACGTCAAGCTTGTACAGAAGGCTGATGTCATCATCGCTAACTTGAACCCTTTCCGCGGACATGAGCCGGACTCCGGCACTGTATTCGAGTGCGGGCTTGGCTACGCCATGAATAAGAAGCTGTATGGCTTCGTCAGCGACAAGCGCACACAGGCGGAGAAGCTGCTGCCCGACATTGATCCGCAAACGGGATTGTATCAGGATGGCATGCAGGTAGAGAACTTCGAGCTGCCGACCAACCTTATGCTGTCCGTGCCGCTTACGATCGTTGAGGGCGGGCTTGAGGATGCCTTAAAGCAGGCACGCCAGGACCTTTTATAATCGCTGACCTGTAAGCCGCAACTCCTTTCTTTACGTTGAAACATAAGCACAATAATAAGAGCTGGCTCACAAGCAACTATCGCTTGGAGACAGCTCTGTTTCTTCTTCAAGCACCAATAGCGCCCGCCTGGCAGTCATCTACATGCTGTGTCCAGCTAGCCAGCAGTTATATCCTTATGCGAGGAATCCTGCCGCAGCAGAAAATGAAGCTGCTCGACATTAATCTCTTCATCGCTATTATCGTATTCCCTAACTGCAACGTCCTCCCATAAGCATTGTTTTTCTTTAATACCCTGAACAAACGTATCCCAATGCTCAAGCTTCCAAACATCCCTATCCAGCCCCCGTGCCTCCATTCTACCCTTAAGAATGTCAAAATCGACCACAACCCGCAGAACAAGCGCCTTTACACGATTCCAGCCATATTTCTCCCGCAGCTCGTTAATATAAGCGACGCGTGAGAAATAGCTCAAAAATGGCGCATCCAGCACAACGGAGCGGCCAAGCATTAAATTATCATTAGCAATGTTGAGCAGCGTTTCATATTCCAAATCCATTACGACATCGCTGTAAAAATCACAGCCATCCCGGTCGTGAGGCGAATATCCCTTGGAGGTGAGCAGCGCTCCGGTAAACGTATTGCAGACGACATCTTTATCCAAATAGCAATAATTATATTCCTTGGCAATCCACTTGCCAATTGTCGATTTTCCAGATCCTGCTGATCCGATTAAAAAAATGACTTTAGGCTCCAAATTTGCTCCTCCTTCAACTACCCGCTCTTTTTAAATACCATTAAATTACTGTATAAAATTCACATATGCGAACTCTATTGTTAATTCTCAAACAATATAGCTTAGAATATAACGATTCATAACGTAATTCAATCCCATTTCCAAAAAATTAAATTAAAAAAATAAAATTAAAAATAATATTGAAATTATTCAGGCGACTATACTATAATCAAAACATAGTTCGAAATGGCGAAATAAGTTCACATATGCGAACTATTATCTATTTTGCATCCTAAAGGAGACGCTATGGAGAAGTTTCGTATGAACAAATCGGCAGAAAGGGTTGTCGATCTTCTTATTTTGCTTTCCAAGAAAAACGCGCCCTTGACGTTGAATGAAATTTGCTCGGAGCTGAGCTTACCTAAGAGCAGCGGCTTTGAGCTGGTGCAGACCTTGCTCTTCAAAGGCTTTATTGAAATGGATGATGCACGGCTCAAAACCTACCGCCTTGGGATCGGCGCCTTTGAAGCGGGCATCGCCTATCTGTCTAATATGGGCATTCCCCATCAGGCAAGGCCTTTGCTGCAAGAGCTTAACCGCTTGACCGGAAGCACGGCTTTTCTGGGTATAGAGGATAAGGGAAAGATCGTGTATTTGGACAAAGCCGAGCATCATTCGGAAATGCGACCTACCGCCAAGCTGGGCTCTAGAAGATTTATGCATACGACCGGCCTTGGCAAAGCACTGCTGGCAGCTTTGCCAACAGAGAAGGCGCTCTCTATTTTGGGCGAGGGTGAAATCGCTTCCCGAACAGCGTTCTCCAAAGTTACAGTGCCCGATATTATGCAGGATATGAGGGAAATACGGGAACGGGGCTACTCTATTGATGACCGCGAGGACCATCTGGAAATGTATTGCATTGGATCAGCTATTTATGATCAATGGAACTTGCCTGTAGCTGCAATAAGCGTCGCCAGTATGCTTTCGACAATAACGCCGGAGCGTGAAGCTTATATCGTGCAATTGGTGACCGAAACGGCGCTCAAGCTATCCCAGCAGTTGGGCTACAGCGGAGATCGGCTTTATTTGAATCATTAGAAACAGAAATGGAGAGAAACTCATCATGTGGAGAAAGCTTGAGCATTTGAAAAAGATATCCGAAAGCGGAATCGTCCTGATTATCCGCTCCGACAGCGAGCAAGAGGCTTTAGCCGTTGCCGAGGCTGCCATTGCTGGCGGCATTAAGGTGCTGGAAATTACAATGAGCGTGCCTAATGCGCTTCAGGTCATTCGTACGCTTGCGGACAAATACGCGCCGGCTGACGTTCTTATCGGCGCAGGTACGATTCTGGATGGCGAGACGGCCCGCGCAGCTATATTGGCAGGCGCCGAGCTGCTCGTCAGTCCGCAGCTAAACCCGGAAATGATCAAGGTTGCCAACCGCTATCAAGCCATTACAATCAGCGGCGCATTTACGCCGAAGGATGTTGTCGAGACGCTGGAAGCGGGCGCCGATATTGTGAAGCTGTTTCCGGCCGAGGTTGTTGGACCTGGCTATGTGAAGGCTCTATCGGCTCCATTGCCGCAAGCCCCGATTGCGCCCACTGGCGGTGTTACGCCGCAAAATGTGCATGAATGGCTGCAAGCGGGCTGTATTGGCGTAGGCGTTGGCAGCTATATTACAAAAGCAGCTAAACAAGATGGAGATTACGGCAAGGTAACAGCTGCCGCGCGCGAATTTCTTCAAGCCGTTGCCGCTGCACGATAGCCAAGGCCTGCAACTGGACTAAGGGGACTCAGGCCTATTTCACAACGATAATGCAGCGCTTTATGAGGTTCAAACACCATGGCTTTGTCGTTGTGAGCGGCTTCCTCCCTGTGGGTCATAAAAGAAGGATTTAAAACGGAATGCCGCCGCAGAGACTGCGCACGAGGCCGACACCTAATGTAAACGCATACATTTAGCTACTAAATAATAGCGGAGAGTGACACAAGATGACCAATTCTAACAAGCTTCACCATGCGAATGCCGCCAAGGCGAAAAAACCCGGACTTCGCTGGGGCATTATTACGCTGCTGCTGCTCGGAGCAGTAGTCAATTATTTGGATCGCTCCAATTTGAGCATTGCCAATACTACGATTGCAGCTGAGTTTGGCTTATCCTCAACTCAAATGGGGCTGCTGTTATCCGCTTTTCTATGGCCTTATGCCTTGGCTAACTTGCCGGCTGGCTGGCTCGTTGACCGCTTCGGCCCGAGGAAAATGTTCGCATGGGCATCCGGCCTTTGGTCGGCTGCGACGATTATCAGCGCCTTTGCCAATTCGTTTTCCTTCATGTATGCGATGCGAATGCTGCTCGGCGTATCCGAGTCGCCCTTCTTCACCTCAGGCCTAAAAGTAACGAATCGTTGGTTCTCGAAGGAGGAGCGCGGCTTGCCAACCTCCATTATCAACACCGGCTCGCAGATTGCTAATGCGATCGCCCCTCCCTTACTGACCGTTCTCATGCTGACGATGACGTGGAGAGGCATGTTTATTTTCATGGGGGTCGTCGGCTTCGTCGTCATGCTGGCTTGGCTGAAAGTATATCGCGATCCGACTGCTGCCGAGAAACGTTTGATCAATGTGGACGCTGCGCCTTTGGCAGAGCCAGCCGCAACCACAGCGGGTGAAGTGAAGCAGGCTAAATGGTCCTCGCTTTTCAAGCATAAAAGCACTTGGTTTATGATCATTGGAAACTTTGGCATTATGTTTACTATTTGGGTTTACTTAACGTGGCTGCCAAGCTACTTGGAGAAGGAGCAAGGCTTCACCTTAAAAGAGACGGGCTGGATTGCCTCCATTCCGTTCGTAGCTGGTATTATTGGCGTGCTGCTTGGCGGCTTCATCTCTGACTTTTTCATCCGCAGAGGGTTTGCCGCTGTAACCTCGCGCAAAATCCCGATTGTCGGCGGAGCCATTCTCGCTGCGGCATCCGTCGCTCCGATTCCGTTTATCGACAATACAGCACTCAGCATCGTTATGCTGTCGATTGGTTATTTTGCATCTCAGCTGCCTTCCGGCGTTATCTGGACACTCGCAGCAGATATAGCGCCAGGCGAGCAGGTTGCCTCCTTGGGCGCCATCCAAAACTTCGGCGGATTTCTTGGAGCTGCATGCGCCCCAATCGTAACGGGCTACATTTTGGATACGACTGGAAGCTTCAATAATGTATTTCTGCTGGGCGCAGGCTTGCTGCTGCTTGGAGCGATCTCCTACGGCATTTTCTTGAAAAAGCCCATTCCCAAAACCGCATAGCCGAGCTTGAGAAGAAGAGGCAAATAAAGACAGCCGCTGATCCCTTTCCTTAAAAAAGGGCGCAGCGGCTGTTTTCGCTTTATTTTTATAAATATAAAATGGCGTTTGGACACGGTTCTAGCTTACTTCCCATAATACTGCTTTAAAGCCTCTATAATACCGAGCGGGTTTTTGCGCAAATCCTTGGCGCTAAAATAAATATCGCCCTTCACCTCAGGATGCTTCGTATTGTATTTCAATTGCTTGATGATTTCCTCCGAGGTTTGCCACCCTGTTTCTTTCGTTCCGAGCTTGTATACGGCATGGCCGATATAAAGATCGACGTCCGTGTTCGCCACTTGAGCCGCCCACCAATCCACGACCTTATCGTAACGCGCTGCGGAAAGGGACATGCTCCAATACACTTGAGGAGCGACATAATCAATCCAGCCCTGCTTGACCCATTTGCGTACATCCGCCGACATGCTGTCGTAAGCCGTTACTCCGGCATTCGTATCCGAGCCGCTTGCATCCTGCGATTTGTTGCGCCATACACCGAATGGGCTGATGCCAAACTCGACAGTCGGTTTGACCCTGTGAATCGACTCGTCAAGCTGCCGTACGAATTCATCAATGTTATTGCGTCTCCATTCCGCTTTGGTCGCCAGCTTCTTGCTGTTATAGGTTTTGAACGTGGCATCATCACTCAGCGTAATGTTGGACGGATAAAAATAATCATCCAAATGTACGCCGTCGATATCGTAATTATTTACAACCTCCATAATGACATCCATGACATGCTGGCGCGCTGCCGGAATGCCCGGATTAATCAACAGCTGCGAGCCTGAGGTCAGCACCCAGTCAGGATGCTCTACGGCTACATGATTGGACGCGAGCTTGCTTGTGTCGGTATCCGTATTTGCCCGGAATGGATTAAACCAGGCATGGAACGTCATGCCGCGGCGATGCGTCTCATCAAGCATAAATTGCAGCGGGTCGTAGGACGGCGCTACCCCCTGCTTGCCCGTCAGCACCTTCGACCAAGGAACAAGCGCTGATGGGTAAAGAGCGTCGGCTGATGGCCGAACCTGTACAAACACAGCATTCATCCCCATCGCCTGTACATCATCAAGCAGCGCCTTAAATTCTTTCTCTTGCACAGCCTGCTTTCCATAAGAGGCCGTTGAAGGAAAGTCCAAATTGTAGATCGTCGATACCCATACCCCTCTTAGCTCGGTGCCAGCGGCGGGAGTCGGTGCGACTACCGGCGGCAATGGCTCTGTTGAGGCAGCAGGCGTCGCGCTTGGAATAGGCGTTGGTGCCGGAGTCGCTGTCTGACTCGGCTGCGCGGTAGCCGATGGCGTTGGAGCAGGCGTAGCTACTGGGCTCGCTGGCGTGCTCGGCACCGGGCTCACAGTGTCCTTGTACAAATGGACGACCTTCGCGTCATTATCCCATTTAACAGCAACGCCCAATTGATTGCTGACAAAACGGAGCGGTACCATTACTCGCCCGCTCACGGTCTGTACCGTCGCATCAAGCGTAATGACTCCGCCGTTGACAAAAGCGCTATTTTGCCCCGAAACCATCGTAATAATCGTATCGTCCTGACTAATCGTTACCTGCTTGGCCGCCTGTGACCATCTCACCTGTGCGCCAAGACTTTCACTAATAACGCGCAGCGGCACCATCGTTACGTTCAAATCCTCACGAAGATAGGGAGGGACATCGCTGCTCACCACATCGCCATCCAGCACAATTTGGATCGCCTTCGCCGCCGCAGCTTGTACAGAAGCAGGCGCAATGCCGGCCGGGATCATTAGAATAAATAACAAGGAGAGCAGAAGCGCCCGTTTGAATCTCATTTCCTTAAAACCTCCAGATTTTTTAGTCATTTTTTCCTCTGAATGCACTGAAAATATAGACGCTTCTTATCCAGACGAAGTTGCGTTTTTTCGCAATAAAGCAAGCCATTTATATCAACCGCTTAATCTATAACGGCAATTTTGTAGTCGCCTTCTTTGCTTTTTTGGAAGGTATAGGTCATCGCGCTGTTCTCTTCGAAACCTGCCTCAGACAATAAATCAACCCTGACAACTACATTGATATTGCCGGAATCGAAGGAAGTGACATCTTCAATTCCCGTAAAATAATAGTGGTAATAGCTCAAATAAAACTGAAATGGATCCGCATGCGCCTGATCAAGAAAGCTGCTGTTAAATGCCCTCTGATCCTGCTTCAGCAGCGCCTCCAAATTCGTTTGCAGCATTTCCGCCATTCCTTGCTCCTTCAGCTTGGATTGAGCAGCTTCCCAATCAATGTCCATTCCCGGCTCAAAATCGGCGGCCGTGTTGGCTGGCGCATTAGCCGTATCACTTGGGCTTGAAGCTGTGGAAGTCTCTAACTGCTGCGGCGCATTCTCGGCTGCGGAGCAGCCTGTGAGCAGCAGGAGACAAACAGCTGCCGCCTGAACTATTTTCAAAATCACAATAAACCACCCTCTTCTCTCATTTCTTCTACTGCTATGATCTAAACGCCAAAATCAGGAAAATAGTTTCAATCCGCAGCAGAGCAGTACGGTACTACAAAAAGTGAGTACTAGTTCAGAGAGAAACAGGAGAATATAATAAGGCGTATACTCCCAGGGAAAGGCAAGTGAACGCTATGCTGCGTATAAACATGATACGAATGGGCTTCCTGATGGGCATTGCCTTGCTGCTTGCGGCTATCTTCTATTTATTCGCTGCGAATTGGGTCGGATTCAGCAGCTCTCAGAAGATGCTGACCTCCGCTGGATTCGTGTTATTTTTCTATGTGCTTTCCTACGGCTTCTCCCGGACCAGGCTCCCCCTTGGCTTGTCCGCCTTTCTAAGCGGCATATTTCTCGTCGCAGGGTGCATCGCCTTTGGAGCAGCGGCTGCGCTTGCTGACCAAGTTTATAGCCTGCATCAGCCCCCTTACATCATTTGTCTGATTTCATTTCTGCCGAGCCTGCTGCTCGCGTGGATTACGCGATACAAGCCGCTATATGTGCTGACATATATATTGGCGCATTTCACGCTTTATTTTTTATTCGATTATCGTTTGTTTACACCGAATGTGGAGATGAACACCCTGCTGGCTGATTCCACTTTTGTTTTGTTCAATCTAGCTTTGTTTCTGCTAGCGCAGACTAAGCGGCTTGCTTCTGAAATCATTCGGCTGGCGAGCTTTGTGATGCTCCACATTTCGCTGCTCAACCTTGCCGGCGCCTTTGACCATGCTGGCCTGTCGCTGTTTATGAATGTATTGGATATCGCCGTCATTGCGGCCTGCTTCTACTATTTCATGCGCATTCGTCTTGATAAAACGCTGCTGACCCTTACCGCACTAGCGGCATCCGCGTATACGGTGGCAAAATTCATCCGTTTCTCGCTGGAAACCGAATCCGTCTTTCGTTTCGTGCTTGGCATTCTGTTCGTTATCGTACTGCTTACGGCAAACGTACTGTTTTTCCGCTATATGAATAAGCTAGGCAACAAAACCTCTACTGAAGAGCAGACAGCAGAAGTTATGAAAGAGTCTGTTGGACCTGATATGTCCGCTGTGGAAGCTGGCCCTCAGCAAGTAAATGGTACCGCGAGTCGAAGAACCACTGACCATCATCTGCTGGGCAGCATCATCTCTACGGTCATTACAATAGTCGGCATCATCATCGGCAGTATTTCCGTTATTGGTCTTGTAGTGCTGCTAACAGATGAAACCGGACCGTTGAAGACGCAGCACGCCCTGTATGCGCTATCGCTGCTGTTCATCGTGCCGATGCTTCTGCTGCCACGCGTAAATGCAGTCGTTCGTTATACGGTGTTTACCGTTGGCTTCGCTATGGGGCTCGTGTCCATTGCCTGGATTGAAAAAGCGCCGCTAAGCGTCATCTTCTTAGCTATTGCGATCATCAGCTGGCTTCGCCTGCAAGGACGCATGCAGCAATTGATCACCTATATGCTGATGAATATTGCCGCAGCCATTGTACTTTATCAGCTATTTCAAAATATGCACGATGCATTTTCCAGCATTATCATTTCCTTGACCGTGCTTAATGCGGCGGTATACGGCAGCTCATTCGCCAGATCAAACGACGAGCGGCTCGCCCATCTGAGGGAAGGCAGCCTGCTGTTCAGCTTTATTTTCCTCCTATGGCTGTCATCGCTGGACCCGGTATTTACTTTTTCAGTGGCGCTATTCAATGTGTTGGCCTTTATTGTGCTGACAGCTGCGGTGTTCCTGTTCATCAAACGCGAGCAAACGCTGGAAACAGCGGGAAGCTTCTTCTTCTGGCTCCTCTTTCTCGCGATTAAGTATCACGATTATTTGTGGACAATGCTGAACAAGTCGGTCACGCTTGCACTGCTGGGCTTTGTCGCACTCGGCGTCTCCTACTGGTTTGTCCGCCGCCCTGCAAAGGGTGGAAAGCCTCTTGAGACAAGCGGCAAAATAGATTTTTTTGTTGGAAAAAGAAGCTTGCTCATTACCGCAGTTGTATTACTCCAGCTTGGCTTTATCGGCTTTCAAACCGTGACAAATGAGCGGACACCTAGCCGTATTAACCATTCGGCAGCTCTTGCTGCTCCTGCCAATGATGCAGCATTCGGCGTCACCGTATCTCTGCCGCACGGTCGAGTGATAGCTACTCAGACTGCACAAGCTGCTCATAGCTACATTAGCTAGCCATCCCAGCAAGCTGTAGAATATTTTGCATACGCAAAGCACAAAAAGCGTCAAGCCTGCGGGCTTGACGCTTTTTGTGCTTTGTTGCTTTGTTGCTTTGTTGCTTTGTTGCTTTGTTGCTTTGTTGCTTTGTGCTTTGTGCTTTGTTGCCTTGTGCTTTGTGCTTTGTGCTTTGTTGCTTTGTTGCTTTGTTGCTTTGTTGCTTTGTTGCTTTGTTGCTTTGTTGCTTTGTGCTTTGTGCTTTGTGCTTTGTGCTTTGCGCTTTAGTATTTTTGTATTGATTGTTAATTAGGAGCTTACTCGTAATAATCACAAAAGAGCGGAGCAGCCGAGTCGCTTGTTCATTCTGGCTTCTATCGGACACGCTTCTAGCGGACACCAGATTCGCTATTTGTGAAAAAGAGGGGCTAGAACTACAACTTCGGACTACAGATCCGTTATTTGTCTAAAACGGGTTATATACAATAGGATAATAACAAAATAAGTCCTCTGGTGTCCGCGCAACTCCAAAAGCCGTTCATTTATCCGAAATAACGTCTCTGGAGTCCGACCTACCGTATAAATTCGGCGAAATCATTCGCATACCACACTACAGCTTCATTTCCCTTGCTCGCTTCCAAGGACGGAAGCTGGCACCTTCGCGTCGGACTCCATTCGATTCGCTAGCGGGTAGCGCTGAATAACGAGCTCTCCCATCCCTCTCGTCATTTTCACCTCAGCTGTTTCCTTCGGTTGAAGGAACACAAGCATCGCCTGAATAGCAACATGCGGATCGACGGTGTCGCCGCAGGTGTAGCAGTCGAGCGCAGCGAAGCCCTTCTCGGGATACGTATGGATCGACATATGGCTCTCCGACAGCATAACGAGCACCGTCGCACCCTGCGGCTCGAACTGCTCAGCCTGTACGGATAATATCGTCGCGCCGCTCGCCTCTGCTGCTTGTACCATTTGCTGACTCAGTAGATCAGCGGCGTTCAAATGCTCGAATGCAATGCCCCATGCGTCCATTGCGACATGGCGGCCATACGTTGAATATTCCATCATCAGCACTCCCTCAGCAGCCTATTTTCTTGTTGTTTATAAAGGTCAGGACGGCGGTCATAAAAAGGAGCGACCAGCCCCTGCTCCCGATTCGTGCGCAACATGGAAAAATCCAGCTCTGCCATCACGAACATGTCCTGATTCAGCTCACCTGTCTCCAATATGCCATCCTCGGCAAAAGGCACATCGCAGGGCGTGAACAGCCCCGCCTGGCAATAGCCGCGGTCCACCTGCGGACGATCCTCACCAAGCTCCCCAACGATGCCGCTAAGCACAACGAACAGCTGGTTCTCGATTGCCCGAGCCTGCGCGCAGAGACGCACCCGGTAATAGCCGAAGGAGGTGTCCGTGTAGGACGGACATAACAGCAGCTCCGCGCCTTGATCAGCAGCAAGCCTCGCCAGCTCTGGAAACTCGATATCGTAGCAGGTCAGCATCGCAAGCTTGCCCCAGCTTGTCTCTACAATGTTGAGGCTATCCCCTGCGGTTAGCGGCCAGCGTGTTTGCTCCTCAGGCGTAAGATGCAGCTTGCTTTGCGTCTCTACCCGTCCGTCCGGGAAGAACAGGAAAGCTTTGTTATAAAACTTCCCTTCTTCCTTGCAAATATGGGTACCGCCCAAAATCATCAAGCCCTGCTCACGGCTGTTTTTTTGCATCAGCGCTACATAATCCTCGGTGTAGCTGTCTAAGTAACGGCAGGCTGCCTCATGATCCATTTCCTCCGCAAAACCGAGCAAGTGTGCGGTCATATATTCAGGAAACACAATAAGCTCAGCGCCACGTCCTGCGGCCTCCTGAATGGTGGATGTAATTCCCCCCCAAAATGCCGCCTCGTCCGCGATGCCCGTCAAGCTATATTGCACAGCTGCTACCATAAATGGCTTCATAAGCGCCTCCTATGCTACGAATGAATTTGCAAGGAATAGATGTCCGTCCTGCGGTCGCGGAACGTCAGCACATCCTTGGACTTGCGGTAGCGCTGCAAAATTTCCATGTCGACTTCGACCATGATAATCGTCTCTGTATTTTCACTGCACTCTCCGGCAATGCCGTCTCGCGGGAATGAGGAATCAGCTGGCGTATATACGCCGGACTGTGCATATTGAATATCCACATTGTCCACATGGGTCAAATTGCCGACGGTTCCCGAGGTAACCGTAAACACTTGATTTTCGACCGCCCGCGCCTGAGCGCAATACTTAACCCTTAGAAAGGTCTGGCGATCCTCCGCGCAAAAGGGAACGAAAATCAGCTGCGCCCCGGCCTCCGCCACGGCACGCGACAGCTCCGGATATTCAATGTCGCTGCTGAGCTGAATTGAAATTTTGCCGCAATCGGTATCGAATACCTCAAGCCTGTCGCCTCCGTTGATGCCCCACCATTTGCGCTCATTTGGCGAAATATGCAGCTTGTACTGCTGCTCAATCGTCCCGTCGCGGCGGAATAAATGCCCTACATTGTAAATGCGGTTATTCCGTTCCACAAAATGCGAGCCGCCAATAATGTTGACATTGTATTTCACAGCAAGCTCCGTGAACAGCTCCACGTATTCCGCTGTGAAGGTCGTCAGCTTGCGCACCGCAAGGCTAGGCGACCGATCATCGTCGAGGAAAGAGAGCAGCTGCATCGTCACATTTTCCGGGAACACGACAAAATCTGATTTATAATCGGCCGCAACATCGACGTAATGCTCGCACTGGGTCGCAAACTCCTCGAAGGAGTCGATTTTCTTCATCATATATTGAACGACGCAAATACGCACTGGAAATGAAAGCTTGTAATGGATTTTGTTGTTGCTCGGCTTATAATCAATATTGTTCCATTCCAGCAAGGAGGCATAGCTCATCGAATCATCATCATCGGGCAAATAGTTCGTCAAAATCCGCTTGAGCGTAAAGCCGTTCATCATTTGGAACGTCAGCACCGAATCATAGATATTTTGCTGCAGCACTTCCTCCGCATACTCCCGCGGCGTCAGCTTGTCGCTGTATTTGTGATAGCCGGGTATGCGCCCCCCGACTATAATGCTTTTTAGATTAAGCTTCTCAGCCAGCCGCTTGCGCGCTTCATAAAGCCGCCTGCCGATTTTCATCCTCCGGTAATCGGGGTGCACCATAACCTCCATTCCATACAAGCTCTCGCCTCGCGGGTTATGGTTGCGGATAAAGCCTTTATCCGTAATTTCCGAATACGTATGCTGCTCCAAATAGTCATCGAAGTTGACGATCAGGCTGGAGCAGGAGCCAATAATCTCGCCATCCAGCTCTACGCAAATTTGCCCCTCAGGAAAAATGCGAAGATGACTTTCGAGCTGTACTTTTTTCCATGGAGCCATATTAGGAAAGCAAATGAGCTGCAACGCAATAATTTGGTCGATATCTGCCATTTCTATATTGCGGATGATCATTTTTTTCTCAAACTGAGCAATAGGATCGGCTGTCATAGAACGCCTCATTTCATTATTTGTCCTCAGTATACGCTTGAAAGTTCATAGCTGTATTAGAGTAAGGTAAATGCTTTGTAAACTTCGCTGCATATGCATAGCATTGCCGATTTCCCCAAAAATATGGAGGCTCGCGCAAAAACGGAGGCAAAATGGGAAAAAGCCCGGCGCACAGGCTGCTTTCCCCAAAAGGGAAGGCTTTCTGCGCACCGGGCTTTTTCCGCGACAACTCGCTTTGTTTAAAGCTCTTATTACAGCTCTTATTACAGCCACATTGACTTAGTCAATCTTTATAACGCGGCCCTTTTCATCCAAAATAAACTTAGCTTTCTTCACTGTATCCTCTTTGACCATGCGTACGGAACGAACCGCTGCATCGGAAGCATCCACGACCGTCTTCCAGCCGCCTGTGTTCACCAAAGCCAGCACCTGCTCGAAATTCATATCCTTGTAGCCAAAAAAGCCGCTTTGTCCCGCCCATTCCTTGAGCAGCACCGTAAGCTTATGATTCAGCTTGTCTTCTACTGTCGCGTGAATGATTTTTTTTCTAGCCATTATTCATTTCTCCTCTATTTGACCACGAATAAGTTTAAACGCTACGCCTTAATTTCGAGCAATTCGTATTGAATGATGCCCATCGGTGCATTTACGCTGATAATGCTGCCTACTTCCTTGCCCATCAGCTCTTTGCCGAGCGGGCTTTCGTAGGAGATTTTATTGCTTGCTACATCGGCCTCTTCCGTGCCTACGATTTTGTATTCCAGCTTCTCCGCGAATTCCACATCATTCAAAATAACGGTGAAGCCAATGTTGACCCGGCTCGTATCCAGTGCTCCCACATCAATGACGCGGGCCTTCTTAAGCATTTTCTCCAAAATGATAATTCGAGTTTCCATGAAGGACTGGTCGTTTTTAGCAGAATGGTACTCGCTGTTCTCCTTCAAGTCGCCATAGCTGATGGCCAGCTTGATCCGGGCTGCGAGCTCCTTGCGCTTCACATATTTGAGATCGTCAAGCTCCGCCTCGAGCTGAGCAAGCCCCTCTTGCGTTAAAATAATTTCTTCTCTATCGTTCGACATCTTAACAGCTCCTGTCCAGCATTCTATTGTTCATTCTAACCTAATTCCACTCAACATGCGAAGACTGCCGTTTCAAGCGCGAAATATAAGCCCAGAATAGTGTGAAGCTTATAAATGCTTATATTTTAGAAAAAGCATCCCCTGACGCCTATAAAAAAGCAGTCGGAGATGCCCGTATGCCTTGCTGCCGCCCATCCTGCTCTATGTGCTATCTAGCCGCGCTTTCCTGCGGCACTTGATCCTTGGATGCCTTAATTTGCTTGCTGCGAAGCTGTCCACAGGCCGCATCAATATCCGTACCATGCTCCAGTCGAACGCTGCAGCTGAGGCCATTTTTCTTAATCGTATCATAGAACGCCCGAATCGACTCCGGCTCGCTGCGCTGATACTGGCTATGCTCATCGACAGGATTATAGGGAATGAGATTCACATTTACGAGCGGCCCTCTATCAGCGACAAGCTCGACCAGCTCAAGCGCATGCTCCACCTGATCATTCATATCCTTGAGCAAAATATATTCGAGCGTAATTCTCCGCTTCGTCTTGGCCAAATAATAATCAATGGCTTCCATCAGCTTCTCAATCGGCAATGCGCGATTAATCTTCATAATGCGCGTGCGCAGCTCATTATTCGGCGCATGCAGCGAAATCGCCAGATTGACGCCAAGATCGTTGTCGGCAAAATCCATAATCTTCTTAGTCAAGCCGCTTGTCGAAACGGTAATATGCCGCGGGCCAATTGCCAGCCCCTTTTGATCCTTGATGACCTGCAGAAAATCGACCAGGTTCGTATAGTTGTCGAACGGTTCGCCAATGCCCATAACGACCAGATGGCTGACGCGGTCGCCCTGCTGCTCCTTATCCAGATACAGCTGCGCCTTCATCACCTGCTCAACGATTTCGCCGCTTGTCAGGTCGCGGCTCTTCGCCAGCAGCCCGCTCGCACAGAAGCTGCAGCCGATGTTGCAGCCTACCTGCGTCGTCACACAGACGGACAGGCCAAACTTATGCTTCATCAGCACCGTCTCGATCAAATTGCCGTCGCTGAGCTTGAACAGAAATTTGCGCGTTCCATCCGCCGACTCCTGAAGGGTATGCTCTGCCAGCGTCTGGATGGCAAAATGCTCGGCAAGCAGCTTCAAGCATTCCGCATTAACGTCCGTCATTTCCTCAAAGGACGTGACCCGTTTCCGGTACAAATACTCCCACACCTGCGTCGCGCGGAATTTCTTATGTCCATACTCCAGCAGCCAGGCGGTTAGCTGCTCGAAGGTTAATCCATAAATGGATGGTTTCATCATGATTGTTCCTCTTTCCACTGCATTGAACGACCGATCCGTTCTTCTTTAACATTATTGTCCCAAAAATACTACTCGAACACAAGGGGCGAGGAGAAAATGGCTGTACGGGGGCCATAGGGAATGACTACCAACAATTTTCTATGACTTCCGTTCCCTTATCCGTGATGGTTACTTCCGAATATCCTGTTAACGATTCAGCATAGGAGCATATTCCTTTTTTTAACACCGCTCCTTCTGAGTTAACATAGCCTATATAAACCCCTCCCTCTTTCCCTCCCAGGGATAGATTAGGTTTTATTTTCTTTTTTTCGCCGCTTTTAATAACATCATTAGAAATATGCTTATTCTCCATTTTCACACTTTCGTATGTGTCTGCTCCTGTCAGCACCCCAAGCTCTAGTGAGACAACATCATAGCTGGATTGATTATCAATAGTGACTGAATAACTTTGAAATTGCGAAAGTAGATCTCTATTGCTTTGTATCAAGGTGAAAATAATAGTTAAACCTATGAGTAGAAAGCCAACAAAGGATACTAAAAAAACTTTTTTGCTACTATTCATATAGCTGCTCTGACCTCCTAATATATCTTCCTTCCTTTAGAATTCCCCCTTTCCTTCTCCGCTCCTTTTTTTCTGACCTATTTTCACATGGAGCTTAAAATACATTTCAAATCGACAAATAGCGACGAACTGTCTAAAATGGGGGTAGATGCTTGTGCAGCATGCAGATCAGATATAGCCGGAAGGGGCAGAGGGGCCTTGAGTCTGTCGGAGGTATTAGTTTCATTGGGTGCTTATATGCTCCCCATGCTTTTATTTTTCTATATGGGTCTGGATGTCTTGTACCGCAACCCGAAGAAGATCGAGCATCAGCTCGTCAGTCTTATTATTGCTTGTTACTTTATTCTATTTATGGAGGAGTACGTTCGTTTTCTGCTTCCTATTGAATATAGCCCCGCTCTCACAGCTTTTTGGTTTTCTAACGTTGGCATCGCCATACCTGGAATTGGCGTGCATTTCATCTCCAAATTTTCTGGCATGGACAAGCGGCTTCCGCGCTTTGTCTACCCGTATATTTTCTACCTGCCGCTGCTAATCATTCCCTTCAATATTTTTAGCAATCAAAAATACATCTCCTCGCAAGAGTTTGTTCAGGTTGGAATTTGGAAATATCCTGTATACAATTTCCCATATTTCGCCGCCATGACGGGCAGCATTGTAATTGCCATTGTGTATCTCATATTTCTATTGCTTGGACAGGCTGGAGTTAAAGCCTCTGCCGATCGTGAACGGGAGCCTATTTATCGGCTTATGATTGCAGGGACTATTATTACGATGCTTTGGGTCGGTTTTTTTGGCTATTTCCAATTCGAAAATACGCTGCCTCCTTACTCGTATTTATACGGCGGTCTCGTATGGTGCTTTATGCTGCGGCTCGCTATGCAAAGATTTGAGTTTCTCAACTCCAATAAACAGCGATATGAGCGACTGTTTAATTTGAATCCAGCTGCTATATTGCTTGTTGAGAGCTCCGGCACCATTAAAGAAGCCAACCCAAGTGCGAAGCAGCTGTTTGATCATTTACAGCTGGAGCATGCCGGACTCGATGCATTAGCTAGTACCGAGCTAAAAAAACGGCTCCGCAACCAATTGGAAATTAAAGAGCTGGAAACGAAAATTCATAAGGGAGAAAGAGAGCTGACGGTGCTTATTGATGGGGACTATGTGACGGTGGATAATGAACCGCATGTCATTCTTATTTTCCGCAATATTACGCTCATCAAGGAGCATCAGGAGCAAATTGCCTTTCTCGCTTACCATGACGCATTAACCGAATTGCCGAACCGCCGCTTCTTCTACGAAAGGCTGGCGGCAGCCATTGCGGAGGCCGAGCGGAAGCAGCAGCAGCTGGCTGTTGTGCTAATAGATCTGGATGAGTTTAAAGAAACGAATGACCGCTTCGGGCATGATGCAGGCGATGCTCTGCTGCGGCACACCGCTGGAATCATTAAAGAAAGCGTCGGCAGTCAAGGTATGGCAGCACGGCTGGGCGGCGACGAATTCGTCCTATTCTTCAGCCCGCTCCCGGCTGCCGATTGCATTTACGAAATTATTCCCGAGATTGAGGAACGGTTCGCAAGCCGTTCACTATCCTATGGCAATGAGCAGCTGTTCGCCAAGCTAAGTATGGGGATCAGCTTATATCCACGGGACGGACTGGATGGGGATTCCTTGCTGAACCGTGCAGATAAAGCGATGTACAAGCTCAAGCATGAACGCAAGCTGCGGAAGCACAATGGGGACCAGCTCCCGCAGTCGCAATCTATTCTGTAGCCGTTATATCGAAGCTGCAAAAGGCTTCAAACGCTCCAACTGACGCAGATGATGACGGAAATGCATTTCGATGAGCAAAAACCATTCCTTGGCGTACAATTCCCCAAAGCCTGGATGGGGAATTGTACGCTGCTCTGGCGCCCCCGCAAGCGCTGGCTCCAGTTCCTTCATCCGGCGCAGTACCTCGCCCATTCCTTGTACCAGCTCAGCTTTGCTTATTGGCTGGCTAGGCGTGTACTCAGGGGAGGGCTGCACCTGTATGCGCATCGGCGGCAAACTGCCCGCTGCAAAAATGGCATTTTTCCTCGCATTCGTTTCGCTTGTTGAAGCGCTTAGGCTAACGGGTGCTTGCGCTTCATCGCTCAAGCATTGCTTAGCGAAATTAAGCTGCATGTATAGCGCGCTATTTATTAGATGGACATATACCTGTCCGATCGACCATTCAGCCTCGGCTGGCTTCTGCTGCAGCTGCTCAAGCGTAAACAAGTCCAGCTCCCGTTCATATTGCTCCTTCAATGATTCAAATTGCTTCAAAGATTGTAATGTATTTTTCAATTTATACAGCCCCTTTAGATAAGATAGGGCCATTATAAGAAAAAGCTACTGACAGCTGTATGTCAGTAGCTTTCCAACATTTTAGCGGCCTCCGCCCGAATTTGCTGACGCAGCGATTCCGGCTCCAGCACAATGACGCCAGAGCCCCACCCGAGTATCCAGTGCAACAGCTCCTCCTGTACACGAACAAGAAAATTGATGTATAGACCGTCCTCTGTCTCCTCCAACGATTCCATATAAAAGTTGTTTTGCTCCTTCACTTTATCCGCGATAGAAGGATTCACCCAGATGCGTACAGACAGCTTACGGTCGTTTTCAGGCACATGAGCATGAAGATCAAAGCCCTGCGGCCGCTTGAAACGCTCATCAAGCAAGGCAAGCTGCTCCATGCGCGACAAGCGAAAATGGCGCAGCGCGGACCGCAGCTCGCAATAGGCCAGCAGTAGCCAGTTTCCCTGCGATAATACGAGTCCATATGGCGCGACTACCCGGATGCTATGCCGTCCTCCGTCCGCATTCGCAAACGCTCTCTTATAATGGAGACGTATTTTGCGCTGCTCTAATATTGCGGTACGCAATAGAGTGATATTTTGCTTATCCACTCCCCCCGCTAACGGGTCATAGGGTGCCAGCAGCTTAATCGAAGCGCGGACGCGCTGCGTTTCCTCACGGACATGCTCCGGCAGTATGGCCTCGATTTTCCCGCGGGCAGCGCCAGCCTTTGATGTATATCCCTCATCAAACTGCTGCTCGACAAACACCGTGCCGATCAACAAGGTGACCGCTTCCTCCACGGTAAAGCTCACAGGCGGCAGAAAATAGCCCTCCATTAGCGAATAGCCGACACCTGGCTCTCCGACAATCGGGACCCCGGATTCGCTGAGCGCCTGCATATCGCGATAAATCGTACGGACGCTCGTCTCGAATACCGCGGCCAAATCCTCGGCGCGCATCCTGTCTTTACGCTGAAGCTCCAATACAATCGCCAGCAACCGCTCTGTTTTATTCATAAATCCAGCCTGTCATTATCATAGCAAATACTCCTAGTTCCATATTGGATGAAAGGGGCTGCACCTGCGCTTTAAACAATCCCCATAAGCCCTTAAGCTGCTCCTACTGTACCATTTACGGATACAGGCGGACAAGCCGGGACTGAAACCTGATCCTCGCGTTTAATGGACTGCTGTTTACAAGTGCAGTCTTGTCAACGGCTGTTTGGCAGCCCATTCCATAACATCGCCTTCATAAGAGAAGCGCGAGCCATGGCACGGACAGTCCCACGTGCGCACCACATTCATTCAGAAGCTTGCCGGCCTCCATCAACGCAACTTTAAAACCAGCTTTTGCGAGAACATATGCCGTAGTGATACCCGAGATTCCCACGCTAATTACAGCAATATCTGTTTCGTGATTGTGCTTAAGTTAAAAAGAGCCTCTACAACTGAGAACAACAGAGGCTTTTTGCACTTGGAAATAATAATGCTTTAATAGTTAATAAATTTAATTTATAATTTGAAAAACAATATAGTATTTCTCCATGCTCAATTGACCCCAAATAGACTGTAACAGGATGTGCCCTTAATGCTTTTTAATTCACCCGCTTTCATTTTCGGCTTTTTGCCTCTCGTTTTTGGTGGTTATTTTCTTTTCTCATCGATTGCTTCCCCCTCCATCTCAAGGTCATGGTTAGCAGTCTGTTCGATCTTCTTCTACGGCTGGTGGAATCCTAGCTATCTGCCCATTCTTTTTGTATCCATGCTAATTAATTTTTTCCTAGGAAGGTTTTTAACTACTCATAAAAAAAAGACTGTACTCGTTATAGGCATTCTATTTAATTTAAGCTTATTAGGTTATTTCAAGTATACTGATTTTCTAATTTCTAATTTCAATTTCACCTTCTCTACCCATATATCGCTGCTCCATGTTGCATTACCCTTGGCTATCAGCTTCTTCACCTTCCAGCAAATCACCTTTATCGTAGATTGTTTTAAAAACAAGGTGAAAAATTACAGTTTTATGAATTACGCATTATTCGTTACGTTTTTTCCGCATCTTGTTGCTGGTCCCATTGTCCATCATAAAATCATGATGCCCCAGTTTCAAAACGAGCACAATCATAAAATAAATTACGAAAATATTTCCCGGGGCTTGTTTATTTTCTCCATTGGGTTGTTCAAAAAGGTTATATTAGCGGATCAATTTGCAACAACGGTAGGCAGCGGTATGGGCTATCTCGATACCATTGACTTTTTCGATGCATGGGCTCTCATATTATCCTACACGTTCCAGCTTTACTTTGACTTTAGCGGCTATTCAGATATGGCAATTGGACTAGCTCTGCTTTTCAACATTAAACTGCCCATCAATTTCAATTCGCCCTATAAAGCGACCCAATTTCAAGATTTGCTCTCTCGATGGCATATTACGTTAACTCATTTTCTCTATGAATATGTATACTTTCCAATAAACCGCTTCTTTAGTAGAAAAGTAATCCCGAGATGGAAAATTCGACTATCCTCGACCACGCAAGTCAATCTTAGCCTAATGACTTTGTTCTTAATGAGCGGTATTTGGCATGGAGCGGGTTGGAACTTCGTCATATGGGGGCTGCTTGTAGGAATTGGAATTGTCGTCTATCGGACATGGAGTAAATGCAAGATTAGACTTCCCACTATTCTCGCCTGGATGCTAACTTTCAGCTATTTAAACCTGACTTTGGTTTTCTTTAAAATGGAGAGCTTTCAGCAGGCTCTGTTGTTCTTCAAAGCTTTATTTGGTTTTCAGGGCTTCACATTACCGTTTGAACTGTCAGGCCTGCTGTCCCCTCTTGCTTCCTACGGGTTTCGATTTGTTCCAACCCCGATTAATAAGGATTGGAAATATGCGGCTTTGATTGGGTTAGGACTTATAATTGTATTAGGCTTTAAAAATAGTTCAGAGAAGATGGCGGCCTTTAAGCCTAGTATCCTTCATGCTCTCTTCTTCATCCTAATTCTTGTATATGCGCTATTAAATCTAACCAAAATATCCGAATTCCTATATTTCAAATTTTAAGGTGAATGCTATGAAAAATGATAGACGATGGACATTATCCGTTTTGACCGCAACCGCCCTGCTGCTGCTTCTAACAGCCTTCATAAATTATAAAATTGATCCGTATGGGCTATACCATTTTTCTGGAGAAAGCTATAATTACCGAAAAAGCATAAATCGGGATCCCTATCAATTTAAAACCTATCACAGCAAGCGATTACAGCCTCAGGCCATTGTTCTAGGAACGTCAAGAGCGATGAGACTCGACCCTGCCTTTATTCAATCACTCACTGGAGAGGTTACCTATAACCTAGGTCTGCCTGCTGCCACTCCTTATTCAAGCTATCAATATCTTAAATATATGCTTAAGGTTAACCCACAGCTAAACACCGTTTACCTTGGTTTAGATTTTGAAGTCTTTGATGATCAGCTAGCCGATCATGTCAACTATGTCGAGAAGCGCTTGACCAGCCCCTTCTATATTACGGACTACTTCTCTACCTTATTATCTGAGCCAGCTCTTAAAGAAAGCTGGAAAATATGGTATGACAACCATAATCACACTACTACCTATTCAGAAACCCGTTATTTGCAGGAT
Source organism: Paenibacillus sp. KS-LC4 (assembly GCF_036894955.1). Taxonomy (NCBI): domain Bacteria; kingdom Bacillati; phylum Bacillota; class Bacilli; order Caryophanales; family Paenibacillaceae; genus Paenibacillus; species Paenibacillus sp. KS-LC4. Next base: position 6,107,644 of record NZ_CP145905.1, read on the forward strand.
GGCAGCTTTGATGAGAATTATGTTTATCCTGCTAATATTAATGAAGGCACATTGAATATTCTTCCAACTACGCTGGAGCTATCATCAAACAGCCTGGATGTTTTAAAAAGAATAACCCAACTGTGCGAGCAAAATCACTTGCAACTCTACCTCTACATCAGCCCGGTTCATGCAATTGTTTTAGAAACCTATTGGCAAAACAGCCTGTGGCCACAATATGAAGAGTGGAAACGACAACTAGTTAATATCGCCCCCATATGGGACTTCACTGGCTACCACAATATTTCTACCAGTTCGCTGCAAACAGGGGAGAACTACAACGACCTTTCTCATTTTTCAAAAAAAATAGGCAACCTCATATTGGAGCGCATGCTGAACCTTCATGATGAGCAGGTTCCTTCCTATTTCGGAGTCCTGCTTACCACGGATAATGTAGAAGAGCATTTAAAGGAACTACGACAAAATAGAGAACGATGGCCCGAAAAGAATAAAAAAATGGCCGACCTATTGGCCAGCTATTAATAAATATAAACACCTTTCCTTATGAATCCAGCCCACTGCTGGGACGCGCTAATGGTATAGTAGCGAATCAAACTCAACAAGGGAGCAAATGGATGCCTTCCTTATTTGCTCCTTTAAAACGTTATGAGTCGACTATAGAACTTAGTCATATTATGGTTTAAATTTCGCAGATGTGGTCACCGCGCATTCAAATAGGCAATGCCCAGCCCGCCCGTCACCGGATTTTTATAAATTTCGCAATTGACATCAAATACGTCGCTGATCGTTTCCTTCGTCAGCACCTCTTCCGGCGTACCGCCGGCATAGATTCGACCCTGCTTGATGATATACAAATAATCGCAATACTCAGCCGCCAGCGTCAAGTCATGCAGCGCAGCCAAAATGCCGATGCCCAGCCCTTTGACGATGCTTAAAATTTGCAGCTGATATTTAATGTCGAGATGATTCGTCGGCTCATCCAATATCATAAACTTCGGCTGCTGCGCCAGCACCCGGGCGAGCACGACGCGCTGCTTCTCCCCGCCAGAGAGCGACATATAGCTGCGATCGGCATAATGGGACAGGTTAACCCGGCGAAGCGCCTCATCCACAATTTCCTCATCCCGCTGATTATCCGTCTCCAGCATGCCTTTATGCGGCGTTCGGCCCATCATGACCATTTCGCGCACATTGAAGTCGAAGCTCATTTCATTGAACTGCCCGACTACGCCGAGCTGCCGCGATACGATCTTCGGCTTGGCTTTCAGCACATCGGTATCACTAAGAAACACTTGTCCCTCCTTAGGCTTAATTACTTTGTAGATGCTTTTGAGCAGCGTTGATTTGCCGCAGCCGTTTGGCCCGATAAGGCCAACAAACTGCTGGCTGTTCACCTTGAGCGAAATGTCCTTCACAATGTCCGCATTCGCAAACGATACGGATATATGGTCTACCGTCAGCTTCATCGTTATTTCCCTCCAAAAGCGTAGCCTTTTTTGACCAGCATGTACATGAAAAGCGGTGCGCCGATCATCGCCGTAATAATGCCGATAGGCAGCTCTACGCTTGGAATAATCGTCCGAGAAAGCACATCGGTCCAAATGAGAAACAGCCCGCCGACCAAAATAGATGCCGGCATCAGCCTTCTATGATCAGAGCCGACAACACCCCTCACCATATGGGGAATAATGAGCCCTACGAAGCCGATCATGCCGCAGCTCGCCACAATAACGCCTGTTATAAGCGCAGCTAGCAGCAAATAAATTTTGCGAAAAACGGCTAAATCCACGCCCAGCGTCACCGCCGTATCATCGCCAAGCAGCATCGTATTCAATATTCGGGATTGAAAAATGAAAAACAGCGCCGCCGCGACGACGACCAGCGATATGAGCGGAAGCTTATCCCATTTGGAGGCTGCAAGGCTGCCCATTGTCCAGAACGTCACCGTCTTAATGCCTACAGCATTGTTCGCAATATAGATAATAAAGTTAGCAAATGCCGTGCATAGGGCATTAATGACCATGCCGGACAAGACGAGCTTGACCGATGTCATTTTCCCGCCCATGCCAGCCAATAGAAAGACGAGCAGCGACGCGCCGAGTGCGCCGGCAAAAGCCCAGAAGGCTACCCCTGTCTGTCCAAGCAGACCGCCCGCGCCAAAGCCGATCATAATTGCAAAGGTCGCTCCGAGCGATGCGCCCGAGGAAATGCCCAAAATATACGGATCAGCTAACGGATTTTGCACCGCCGCCTGCATCACTGTACCGCACATTGTAAGTCCTGCGCCAATAAACAATGCCATCAGTACGCGTGGAAAGCGAATTTGCCACAATATATCGACATAAGAGCTTGTCTCCATAGCGCTGCCGTCACCAAGCTGAATGCCTGTAAGCTTATAAAGCAAAATACGATACGCATCCCCCAGCGGAATTTTAACCTGTCCGATGGATACCGCAACGCCAACAGACACCACAATAATAGCCGCGAGAACAAGCATTAAAGTTAAAAAGAGCGACTTTTTTCGAATGAGAGCTTCTTTCTCTTCCCGCTTACTTACAACAACCTCAGCCATTCCTCTTTACCCTGCCTTTTCATTCATTGCTCCGAATGTAGTTTACAACTGACTGTTTTTAAGTATAATTGATAATGATTATCTTCGTCAATTAAAGACAATAAATGAAATGAGGTTAGTAGGTTATGTTCCGTTTTTTACGTAAAATGACGTTTTTGGCTCTCCCCCTTGCTCTGGCAGTAACTGCCGGCTGCTCCTCCGCTTCCACCAATTCGGCTGGCAGCAGTATCTCCCCAAGCCCCTCCGCCGAAGCAACGGCTTCAGCGGCAGTAGTGGAGGCTTCCCCTAATCCCGGCGGCAAAACCACTTATCCGCTCTCGATTGAAAATTACACATTGTCGACAGAAAGCGGCTCCTACCAGCCGAAGACGCAAACGTTCGAGAAAGCGCCGGAGCGTATCGTTGCCAATACACAGTCTGCTGCGGAAATTTTAATCCGTCTCGGTCTGACAGATAAAGTGGTTGGCGTTGCCGCTCTATACGGTGACGTGGAAGCAGATATTGCCGAGGAGTTCGCCAAAATCCCTGTGCTTTCCGAAGGCTATGTCGGCAAGGAGCTTGTCGTCGGCGCGAGCCCGGATATCGTCCTTGGGCGCGGTGATCTGTTCGCGGATGCAGATTGGGGCGTTGGTACTGTCGATGCGCTTAATGAACTGAATATTGCAACCTTTGTTCAAAACAATTCCCGCCCTGGTGCCGTCCTAAACGATCTTTATAAAGATATTGAGCAGCTGGGTCAAATTTTAGACGTGCAGGATAAAGCTCAGGAGCTCGTTCAAAGTCTTCAACAGCGCGCCAAGGATCTTGAGACGAAGTATGCCGGCAATCAGGAGCAGAGCTTTGCGTTTATTGGCAGCAGCACACCAGACTCCATTGCCATCTACAGCGCAAATAATGATACGTTCCAGGCCGAAGCGCTTAGCCTATTGAAGGTGACCAACGTCTTTGCGGACGTATCCGGTGAAATCAGCGCAGAGCAGCTCGTTGCGAAAAACCCGGATTTCCTAGTCATCTCGGATTATAAAGGCGGACCGGACATCAACGAATCGGTGAAAAATATTTATGACAATCCGGCGCTTCAAAGCATGTCCGCTATTCAAAACAAAAAAGTATACATTATCGACTTCAATGATTTTTGGGGCTACGGCTATCACATCTTTGATGGTGTCGAGAAGCTAGGAGAGAATTTGTCCAAAGCCTCATAAACCTCCTGGAGCCAGTAATCAGACAAGCTCCGTCCCTACACGGGTGAATACGACAAAGCGCCTCTTACTTGTGCGAGGTCAGCTCTTTGCCAGAGCTGACCTCGCAAGTAAGAGGCGCTTATTTTATCGCATAGCGCAATTCTAGTTCGTCTTTCCTTCGTTTTCCGCTTCCCACTTGGCAATTTCTTCGCGCACACGCGGTGCAACCTCTGTACCAAGCAGCTTGATCGCGTTCATCACGTCCTCATGCGGCATCGTACCCAGCGGCGTATGGAGCAAAAATCTCGTAATGCCAACATGCTTGCGCAGGTTAATAATTTTGCGGGCAACCGTTTCGGGATCGCCTACGTAAAGTGCGCCTTCAATGCTGCGAGCAGCATCAAAGCTGGAACGGTCATAATGTCCCCAGCCCCGCTCTTTGCCGAGCACATTCATAACAGCTTGAGTCGAAGGGAAAAACTTGTCCGCTGCAAGCTGCGTCGTCTCCGCAATAAAGCCGTGCGAGTGCGAAGCGATAGGCAGCTTCGAGGCATCATGCCCCGCATGAGCAGCGGCTCTCTTATACAGCTGCACCAGCGGCGCAAAATTCATCGGACTGCCTCCGATAATAGCGAGAACGAGCGGCAAGCCGAGCAGGCCGGCACGAACAACCGATTCCTGGTTGCCGCCGCTGCCAATCCACACCGGAAGCGGGTTCTGAACAGGGCGCGGATAAACGCCCAGATTGTTAATGGCTGGACGATGACCGCCTGCCCAGGTTACTTTTTCGGATTCGCGAATTTTCAGCAGCAGCGCCAGCTTTTCTTCGAACAGCTCATTGTAGTGTTCCAGATCGTAGCCAAACAAAGGGAACGATTCAATGAAGGAGCCACGCCCCGCCATAATTTCAGCACGACCATTTGAAATGCCGTCCAGCGTAGCAAAATCCTGAAATACGCGTACAGGATCAGCAGAAGACAGCACCGTAACCGCGCTTGTCAATCGAATCTGCTTCGTTTGTGCAGCAGCGGCAGCCAAAATAACGACTGGAGAGGAAGCCGCATAATCCTCGCGATGATGCTCCCCTACTCCATAAACATCAAGCCCAACCTGATCCGCAAGCACGATTTCTTCCACGACTTCGCGTATACGCTGAGCATGGCTCATCACCTCTCCTGTTTCTACATCGGGCGAGGTTTCGACAAACGTACTAATCCCTATTTCCATCGTACAATCCCTCCTGCTTCCGCTCTATATTTTTTTAACAAACTCCGATTTCAGCTTCATTGCGCCAAAACCATCAATTTTGCAATCAATATCATGATCGCCGTCGACGAGACGGATGTTTTTGACCTTGGTGCCGATTTTGACAACGAGCGAGCTGCCTTTTACCTTCAAGTCTTTAATGACCGTGACAGAATCACCATCGCTCAGCACATTGCCATTCGAGTCCTTTACAACCTTCTCATCTTCAATGGCATTATCCTGTGCATTCTCATTCCATTCATGCGCGCATTCCGGGCAAACGAGCATCAGCCCATCCTCATATGTATATTCTGACTGACACTGTGGACAATTCGGCAAGCTAGACATGTATTCATGCCCCTCCATTCCTGTTACTATAATCGTTACGACTTTACTTGGAAGTTTCATTATAAACGGTAAAATAGCAAGCGTAAACGGCTGAAGCCGTCCTCCGGCGGTAAAACTGCCGTTTCTCGGTGAAATATAAGTGAAAAATCAATGCCTGATTTTCGGCTGCAACAGTTGACTGAAATCTATATAATAAAACCCATCAGAAAAGTAAGGGGCGCACGCCATGATACCTGCCGAACGTTATTCCGAATGCTATAGAGCCTTAGTGGAGAAAAATACCGAATATGAGGGCGTTTTTTATGTTGGAGTTAAAACGACCGGGGTATTTTGCAGGCCAACCTGCCCGGCTCGCAAGCCCAAATTTGAAAACTGCGAGTTTTATGAAACGGCGCAGCAGGCTTTGCTTGCGTCTTTCCGCCCTTGCCAGCGCTGCCAGCCGCTTTCCCACCCGAATCAAGTGTCAGAGGTCGTTCGCCTGCTCGTCGAAGCGGTGGAGCAAAATCCGGAAAAACGCTGGAAGGGCCAGGATTTCAAAAATCTATCCGTCGATGAATCAACGGCTCGCCGCCAATTTAAGCAGCGCTTCGGTATGACCTTCGTCGAATATGCCCGTGCCCGCCGTATGGGCATCGCCTTGAAAAACATTAGAGCTGGCCAATCGGTTATGGATACACAGCTCACAACCGGCTATGAATCCAGCAGCGGGTTTCGCGATGCTTTCTCCCGTATTATGGGGGCGGCTCCTACTTTATTGGAAGATGGCAAAGTGCTGAAGGCGGCTTGGATCGATACGCGGCTTGGGCCGATGATGGCGATTGGCAATGAGCAGCACTTGTATTTGTTGGAGTTTGTAGATCGGAGGGGCCTTGAGCGCGAGGTCGAGCGGCTGCGCAAAAGGACCAAATCCGCGATCATTCCCGGCACAACAGCATCCATTCAGTCCATTGAACGGGAGCTGGCGCTTTATTTTGACGGGACATTGACGGAATTTAAGACGCCGCTATTTTTATTAGGCTCGCCGTTTCAGCAAAGCGTATGGGCACAACTGGTGCAAATACCGCCGGGCGAAACCCGTTCCTACTCCGATATTGCGGCAGCACTTGGAAAGCCGACAGCCTTTCGCGCAGTCGCCCAGGCTAATGGAGCCAATCAGCTGGCTATCCTCATCCCCTGCCATCGCGTTATTAATTCAAACGGTGAATTGGGCGGCTATGGCGGCGGATTATCCCGAAAAAATTGGCTGCTCCAGCATGAGAGACAAGCATCATGCTGAAGCAGCCGCTTCAAACGAGCTATTCGGCTAGAGCCTTCTCGGCAGCAGCCAGAGCATTCACTACTTTATCGCACCAGAGATCGAATTCCTCGTCCTCCTTCTGATGCTCAGGATTGGCTAGAATGTGGGCAACCGTCTGCTTGATGCCTTGATCAAGCCTCGTCGTAGCTACAAAGTCAGGAACGAGTCTTTTCAGCTTCGCATTGTCAAAGACGACGGAGTTCGCCTTGTCGCCCAGCAAGCCGCCTCGGAAATCATATTTACTGCTCGCCGCCAGAAAATCAGAAGACACATGCACCGCATTCAGCTTCACGCCGAGCGCATCCGCGATTATTTCGTAAATTTGATTCCAGGTAACCGACTCATCCGACGTAATATGAATGGCTTCGCCAATGGCATGAATATTGCCCATCAGTCCGATGAAGCCTTTGGCAAAATCGCTGTTATGCGTCATCGTCCAGAGGGAAGTGCCGTCGCCATGGATGATGACCGGTTTATTTTCAAGCATACGCCTTGCGACCTGCCAGCTTCCGTTATTGCCATGCACGCCCAGCGGTATCGAGCGCTCGTCATACGTATGGCTTGGCCTTACAATTGTGATCGGGAAGCCATGCTCACGGTATTGCTTGGTCAAATACTCTTCACATGCTATTTTGTTGCGGGAATATTCCCAGTAAGGATTGGATAATGGCGTTCCCTCGGTGATGCGATAATCAGACAGCGGCGTCTGGTAGGCCGAGGCGGAGCTGATGAACATAAACTGCTTGGTTTTCCCCTTGAATAAGCGGTAATCACGCTCCAGTTGCTCTGGCTTGAAGGCGATGAAATCCGCTACTACATCAAATGATAGATCGGCTATAAGCGCCGCCACCTGCTCCTCATTATTAATATCGGCTTTAATGCTATGAACACCTGCCGGCAAAACAGCATTTCTAGTTCCCCGGTTCAAAAGATAAAGCTCGCATCCACTCTCTACTAACTGCTTTGTAATGGCAGAACTAATCGTACCCGTTCCTCCAATAAAGAGCGCTTTCATAAAACACCTCCGTTAGTATCGTTTTGCTGTAAAAGCTGCTTCTTTTCTTCTTTATGATAGCATAGTAAATCGACTAGAAAAAGGCACCGACATTACTGTCGATACCTTGTCGTTGCCTTCTTGAGAGCTGTGCTTTTCCTAAGGAATCTTAACCAGCATTTTCCCCATATTCTTGCCTTCAAACAGCTGTAGAAACGCTTGAGGCACTTTGTCGAAGCCTTCGACAATCGTCTCCTCGTATTTCAGCTTGCCTTCTCCAAGCCACTGTCCTAGCGCCTGAATGCCTTCTGCCGTACGGTCGGCGTAGTCACCGAGCACAAAGCCTTTAATAAGCGAGCGCGTCTTGATCAGCTGCGTCTGTATCCGGGGGCCAATGTCGCCCGACTGGCTATTGTAAGAGGAAATGGCTCCACATAGCGGAATACGCGCATGCGTGTTCAGCAGCAGCATCACCTGATCGGAAATTTCGCCGCCTACGTTATCGAAATATACATCGACTCCATTCGGACATGCCGCTTCCAGCGCTTTGCCTAGATCGCCGACCGTTTTGTAATTAATCGTTTCGTCAAAGCCAAGCTCCTGCTTCAAATAACTGGTCTTCTCATCCGTTCCCGCAATGCCGACGACACGAGCGCCCTTGAGCTTGGCAATTTGCCCCACAATCATGCCGACTGCGCCTGCGGCGCCAGATACGACGACGGTTTCTCCCGCCTTAGGCTGTCCAATATCCAGCAGACCGAAATAGGCAGTCAGCCCTGTAAGCCCCAAAACGCTTAAATAGGCCGCTAAAGGCGCTACTTGATCATCCACCTTGCGAACGCTGGCGGCATCCACGACATTGTACAGCTTCCAGCCCAGCATACCGAGCACCTTGTCCCCAACTGCAAGCTGATCGGAGTTCGATTCGACAATTTCGCCCACAACACCGCCTACAATCGGCTCACCCAAGGCAAATGGAGGGATGTACGACTTGCTGTCATTCATTCGTCCCCGCATATACGGATCAACAGATAAATATAGGCTGCGTACGATAACCTGACCTTCTGCCGGTTGCTCCACCGCTGCGTCCTTCATCGCAAAATGCTGCTCTGTCGGCATGCCCTCAGGCCGTGCAGCCAAAACGATCATCTGGTTATTTAATGCTTGGTTCATGATTCAAAAACCTTCTTCCTCGTTTTAAAATAATATTCCCATTTTGACGGGCGGTATGCCAGAAGCCCCCAAGCCACAATCAAGCTGTTTATTAACATAGCTGTAGTTGTATTTAAGAAAGTAACATACGGAAGACAAAGTTTCAATGTTCGATTTTCATCGAACCGTTTCCGCTGAGCCATGCTCGCAATTAGCGTATCTATGATCCAAGCGTTGAAAACGACAAAACAACCGGAGCCTCTTATGGCGCCGGTTGCTTGACTTGTTTTTGTACCGCAGCCTTATGGGCTGACTACCGCACTTATCGTTCTAACTCCAGCCACGCGGCCCGCGCAGCTGGCAAGCGACTTTGCTTTAAACGTGACAATAACACTGGTTTTCTCTCGTGTAAGTGACTCTGGCATCTCATAGGTTACATAAAAAACATGCCCGATTTTGTTGCAATGGATCGTCTGATCTCCGACGATCTCATTATCGACAAGCACCTCAAACTCCCGGTTATATGCCGTCCCTTCATGCTCGAATCGGAAATAATCGCCGCCCCAATAAGCTACGCAAAGATGATTGATGCTCGCGCCATCAACCGCAAGGCGGTAGCTGAAGTAGGCATCGCTGACGCCAAAAGCTTCTCTCCACATGTGCAGCTTGTTCTGATTATCCGTGAATGATCCATTATAGGCACTCGTCAAGCAGTTACCTTGAAGCTGATGCCCGATCTCATCCTGCTGACCGTCCGGCTCTACGCTGTCGATGGTCACCTTATTCAGCTTCTTCTCGAACGCATCACCCTCGTCATTCAAATTCCAATACACCGTATAAAACTCATGATGCAAGGCGTAGAAAGGAATAAGCGTAGCCCCTTTTCCATCGGAGGTCACTTCTTTCGCTATATCAAACGTGAGCGTAGCAGCGTCCCGCAGGGTAATGAAGTCGGATAAATTTTCACTTTCCGTCCATAGCACGGGCACATCTGCCGTCTTCATGCTTAACGCCGTCTCATCTACTATCGTATCCTCGGGAAGACCCTCATTGCCAAATTTGCCCGCAAGCACGATAGGCCCATAAAGAAAGGCGATCTTGCTTGCACTATCCTTGGCGTTGTACCTTCTCAGTGCCATTGGCAGCGTGAGGATGATTTGATCCCCCTTGCTCCATGTGCCACTGATGGTCAGGTAGCCAGCTTGACTTGCAGCATATTTGCGCTCATCGTTGACGACCGCTACCATCTCACCCGAAAGCCAAGATGGCACGCGCAGCTTGAGATTAGCCTCTGCCGTTCCCTCAGCAATAACAAGCCTCACCGTGTCCGAATACGGAAAGCTTGTTTCCTGCCGGATGACTAGCTCCTTGGCTTTCCATTCCAGCTCGGAGGCTATATATAAGTTCACATACAGATCGTCCTGATTTTCAAAATAAATCGCCTCGGCGTATTTACCTGGGTTCTCCATGCCCGTTCCCGTACAGCACCACCAAGCGGAATCATGGGTGCCGTAAATTTTGAAATGGCCCGGCAGCGTCGAGGCAAAATAGGTTTTATTGCCGTTATCCGGGTCCTGCGCGCCGAGGATGTGATTGTACAAGGCATTTTCATAATAATCCATATACGAGCTGTCTTGCTCCCAGCCAAATAAATATTGGGTCAGCTCCAGCATATTATGCGTACAGCAAGACTCCGCCGATTTAATGCCCAAGCTTTCCATATCCATCGCTTCATAATGCTCGGAGAGGCTGCTCCCGCCAAAAACATAGGAGCGCCTGCCGGTCACCGTATGCCAGAAAAATTCGGCTGCTGTGCGATAGCTGGTGTAATTTTTGTTCTGCTCATAAATGCCAGCCACACCGACGACCTTCGGAATTTGCGTGTTGGCATGCCTGCCCTGCAGCTCGTCCCGCTCCTGCTCCAGCGGCGAAATGATGGCTTTATGCGTAAATTGAATGGCTGCTTCCATATAGACGGCTTCTCCTGTGAGGCCGTACAGCTGTGCAAATACTTCATTCATGCCGCCATGCTCACATTCCAGCATATGCTGGATTTGTTCCTCCGATAATTGCGACAGTCCCTCGACTGCCCAATCAGCAAAGGCTTTGACAACGCGCAAAGCCTCCTCATTTCCCGTCAGTGTGCAAGCATCAATTAAGCCTTGATAAATTTTATGCACGCTATACCATGGCACCCAATACCCATTCATGCTGAAGCCACCAATGTCCGTACCTTTAAAGGCTTCGATAAAGGGCGTTTCGACCAAGCCTCCAACATAACCGCTTCCGGTCGTTGCTTGTATGCCTGCAAGCTCCGATACGGCATAATCCAGCCTCTCTTTTAGCTCCTCGTGGCCTGTCGCCTGATAGGTGGCGGCAAGTGCCGACATATAATGCCCGAGCGAATGCCCGCTGATCGTTCTGGCCTCCCAGCCTTCGTACCGCGGCTGCTTGGGTGTCAAACCATGCGCCTCATAGCATGGGGCGAGGAAGCGGTCGATATTAAGCTCGTGCAGGTAACGCTCGCCAACCTCTTGTGACGTTTTAAAAAGTCCGTCAAGCAGCCGTACGTCACTTTGGCTGACGAAGCCTTGATTTATTTTTGCCATATTTATGAGTCCTCCCTAGACCTAAAATCAGCTATTTGCTATTCTTTACGAATCATTCATGGTAGTATCTTATCAAATAAAAATCGAAATAATCAGGCTCATAATCAAAGAAAAGGTGGATAAATCAGTCTATATGAATGAAGAGCTGAGTCACTGCCTATGCGGTAAATTCATATCCGAGGGCAACTGGTCACACATGAGACGAAATATGCTGCATGATGAGATTATTATGATGCTGGAGGGCGAAATGTTCATCGCCGAGGAAGAAAGGGAGTATGTCGTCCGTCCGGGAGATATGCTGCTTCTAAGGCACGGCTTGACGCATTACGGATACCGGAAAAGCGAATCACCCGTCAGCTTTTATTGGGTGCATTTCGGTACGAAGCTAGAGAAATATCAGAGCTATCCTACCCATGTGTCCATTGAAGGACCTTCGACGATTAATCAGCTGTTTAAGCAGCTGCTGCACGTTTCTTCTTTTTCGGCTGAGGAGGCAAATGCCGCGTTATTGTTATTATTGAATGAGCTTGCGCGGACGATTGACAAGCAAAATCATGCCCCCCACGCCATCGTCGATAACATTTGCAAATGGATTGATGCCCATTTGCATCTGGACATTAATGTCCGTAAAATTGCCGAGGTGTTCAGCTTTAATAAGGATTACATCTCAAAGGTTGTAAAGCGGGAGAAAGGGATGGGCATTAAAGCTTATATTTTGACGCAGCGCATCAGCCGGGCGAAGCTGAAGCTTCTGAACACCAATTTGAGCGTAAAGGAAATTGCCGGAGCATGTGGTTTTTCCGATTATAAGCTGTTTCTGCGAACCTTTAAGCATTATGAGGGCATGACACCGAGTGATTATCGCAATATCTTATACTCGACACCATTGAATATTTAAAGGTTGAATATGGACAAACCAGCTGGAAGAAGCTTAGGAGATGATCGTATGAGTAAAAAGAAGAAGGCGACGGCGATTGAGGCACCGATTCTGCCAGCTGAACTGCCTGTGCTGGAGCAGACTGAGCTGCAAGCTCATGCTTTTTTTGAAATGGGCATGATCCAGGATTGCGTATGGGATGGGCAGCAGGCACGTAAGGTGATTTTCGACAAAATTATTTTCAAAAATGTCACTTTTACCGAGACTGCGCTGCATGAGGTCGAATTGACGGATGTGATTTTCGACAAATGTGATTTGTCGAACGCCGATTTTAGCGATGCCATCATCCACCGGACCGTGTTCAAAAACTGCAAAATGATCGGCATTAATTTGACAGGCGCAACGCTGCGAAACATGGTTTGGAAGGATAATTTGGCCGATTACGCCAATTTTAGAATGTCCGATATGAAGCAGGTATCGTTACAGGATAGCTCGATGGGCAAAAGCGATTTCAGCTTTGCAAAGCTGCAAAAGCTTGAGCTTTCCCAGTGCCAAATGGACCAAGCCCAATTTTCAAATACGAAGCTGGCCGGCCTTGATTTGAGCACCTGCGAATTCAATGGGATCGCCGTAGCGCCCGAGGATTTGAAGGATTGCACGATTTCTCGGGAGCAGGCTTATGTGTTTGTGTCGCTGTTTGGGTTGATTTTGAAGGAGTAAGGGCCATTATAAAAATATTAGGGCATCCATGAAGGGCGCCCTTTCCATTCAAAGCAACATTAAATACAATAACAGCGCCAGCCCCATAAGGGCGGCAAACCTATAATTCGGCCGAGCCAGCCCGAAAGTCGACTTGTTGAAAAGCCCCGCCAGCAAATTGTTAGCCGCCGAAGCGGGAGAAATGGGATTGGACAGCCCCCAGCTTCCCAGCAGCAATACGCCGAAATAAATGGGGCTAATCTGCACGGCGGCCGGGTCTATGCTGCTCGCAAGAATCGTCACCAATACAATCGGATGCAGTCCAATTAATGAGGTCGATGCAAGGATAACGATTGTGAAAATCGAGAACGATAATGCAATCGGGAGCGGGATATATCCAAGCAGGGAGGGAATGACATCCCCAAAGCCTGTAGCACTGATTGATCCGCTGAAGAAGCCTGCGGCTAAAAACAGCGTAATCTCCTTCTGCAAAGCGGGCAGCGTGACGGTTAAATGATTGTTCAGTCCTTGCCGAAATGTCGGCAAAGCGCCTTTCGCAAGGCACCACAGAAGTGGAAAAACAACCGCCGCCATACAGGTGATCAGCACCATCGGAAGCTCAATCAGCTGCTCTAGCAGAAGAATGGCCGCCGTCGCCAGCAGCAAATAGAGGCCAAGCCCAATCGGGAAGGAAGCGGATTCCCCTTTGTCCTGCTCACCACTCTGTTCCTTCTGACTGTCGCCTGCTTCCACGGTTTCCTTGCTTGACCCTCCCGCTTCCACAGCCAGAAGCTCGTTTGACTCATCCTTCGCTCGCAGAAGCTTGAAATCAACAACTACACTTGCCAGCAGACTGATCAGTGACAGCCCGATTAAATAGGGCAGGAGCGCTGACCAATTCAGCTTGAGTGACGAGGTGACGAGCGCCATCGCAGCAAAATAGGGCGACCAGCAAATCGCGCCGCCAAAGCCGCGATTCAACGCATTCGCAAGCAGCCCGGATAAGCGTTCAGAACGCGGCTTAACGAACACCAAGTGATAGACGACGGGAATAGATCCGACGTTAATAAACCCGCCCATGATATGCGTCATAAGCTGTGTACCGATAAACAGGGCTGAGCTGCTGCGCATGCGTGTTTCATAAAAACGTTTAAGCGCGGCGACATACTCTGGCAGCCTTACTGGAATGCCGAACAACGGGGCAAATACGAATAAGGTCACCAACGTCGCATTCATACTAGCAGCTTTAAACCAATAGGCGACGTCCTGCTGTTGAACGAGCATGAGCGCCATTCCGCCCGTCATAAAAAAGAGTGTAAGCCATCGCGCTACGCCCTTAAGCTTAGGCAGCAGCAGGAGCACCGCCAAAAAGGATAACCCGCCGAGCACATAAACCAGCGGCTCAAAGTGTGTAAGCTGCTGAAAAATAAAAACGGCAGCGAGAGCAAAAACAATCGCTCTGTCGATCACTGCCTTTGTCCCAACTATCATGACCTTCGCCTTCTCTTCTGCTGCTACTGCTGCTTTCTAGTTAAACCTCCAGCAGCTTAAGCTTAAATTGCCGTACTGATAGCTGCGATGAAGCAACGTCGCTTGACGCAGCTTGTCGCCCGAACCCATAGCCAGCAGCAGCGGGATAAAATGCTCATTTGTCGGCACTGCCTCCTGCGCATAAGGAGCTTGCTCCCTATAATTGAATAGCGCGGGGAGATCCCATGCCTCAAGCTTGCTCTGCAGCCAATTATCGAACGATTCCGCCCACTCGTCAATCCCCTCGGACTGCCAATTCAGCCTTCTGAGATTATGAACCGTGCCGCCGCTACCAATAATGAGCACATCCTGCTCTCTAAGTGCTGCTAATGCCTTGCCAATTTCGTATTGCTGCTCATTGTCTAAATGACGATTGACCGAGAGCGCAATGACCGGAATGTCCGCATCCGGATAAATCAGCTTGAGCACTGCCCACGCACCATGATCAAGGCCTCTTTCCTCATCCAGCACGCTTGGAATGCCATGCTCCGCGAACAAGGCTTGAATATCCTCGCTAAGCTGCCGATTGCCTTCCGCCGGATAAGTCATTTCATACAGGGCATCCTGAAAGCCAGAAAAATCATAAATGGTGCTGTATACCGGCGCTGCTCCTACGCTTTGTACCGTCTGCTCCCAATGGGCTGAAAAAAGCACAATGGCTTTAGGCTGTGGCATCTGCTCCTTAAAGCTGTTCAACAAAGCCGTGTAACTATTACTCTCTAGTACAATAGACGGCGCTCCATGAGCAAAAAAGTATGCGGGCATCATTGTGCTTGTTCCCCCTTGTCGTTAGTAAGCCAAGCTAGAAAATCCTGCTGATTCTCCACGGAAACACCATGGTCAGTTGGATAGGTTTTAAAGGTGAAATGCGGCGTCAGCGCTTGAAAATAACCCGCCGTTTCATGTCCAATCCGAATTGGAAACACGGAATCAAATTCCCCATGCGATACAAAAACCGAGACGTCCTTCAGCGATTGCAGCACATATTCATTTTTGACAAATTCGGGCACATAGCCGTTCAGCGCAACAATGCCTTTCAACTGGCTCCCCATCGTAAGCGCAAGCGTCATTGATAAAATCGCCCCTTGGCTAAAGCCCAGTACATAGCGCTGGCTCGCATCTATCGGGTATGCTTCCGTTGCATATTCAATAAATGCTTCAAGCTGCTGCACCGCCCGGTCAAAAATGTCCCGAATCGGGTTGCCTAGGCTCTTCAGCTCATAATATTGGTATCCGGCACCAAGCCTAAGGTCGCCACGGATGTTAATTATAATAAACTCCTTCGCCAAAGGCGCTACCAGTCCGTGCATGTTCGCCTCATTCGAGCCTTTCCCATGAAGGGTGAAAATAACGGGGTATGTTCGGCCTGCACTCGCATGCTCCGGCAGGTGAACGTCATAATGATAAGCGGGGTTCATCATAACCCTCCTCAAATATTAGTATTAATAATTAAAGTTCTGTATTACAAATATATAGTGAAGCTAGGACTTTGGTCAACAGGAAAATCGCTGTGACCGCTTTTGACGCATGACGCATGTAAACAGCGCGTGCTGATCTAGGATCGGCACGCGCTGTTTGGTTTCTTTTTTAATTAGACTACGATCTATCTGGCTTCTTAAGGGAACTTTTTTATGCCCATCACATGATCGAGCGGAATATAGCCAATTTCTCTGCTATCACTGCTATGATTGCGGTTGTCACCCATAACAAAAATATGCCCCTCTGGAACGGTCCATTGCCGATCCGAAACAAAATTCATCGTTTCATTTAAGTAGGGCTCATCCAGCGCTACGCCGTTGCGATAGGTTTTATGCTCCTTAAACTCCAGCACATCGCCGGGTTTGCCAAGCACTCTTTTTACATAAAACACTTTATTGTCATTCGTATTGTTGTCCATAAATAGCTGAAGCAGCGGATGCTCCAAAAGATCGTCTGTTAAATATCTATCCCTGTTCACTCGGCTGTCGATGACGACTATATCACCATATTCGGGAAGCTTGGACAACGTATGAGAAATTTTCGAGACGTAAATCCGTTCCTGATCCTGCAAGGTAGGGTCCATGGAATGGCCATCAACCCTATAGGGCTGAATAACAAATACGCCAATAATTAATGAAAGTACAATGGCTATGCCGAATGTGCCTACCCAACTGCTAATTTCCTTCAACGTTTTCATTTTAATCACGTCATCCTCCTCGTCCATATAATAGTTAAATTATAACATTCCCTCTACTACATGCAAACTTGGAGCATGACACCCCCCATTCGTGCATACTTGTAAACTTTTAATATTATTTTCAGCATAATCGGGTATGTTAATCGTAAATCTTATATTGGAGGGAGCACGCCATGGACACTGGGAAAGCGCCTACATTAAAAACACAATGGATTCCTGCAAAAGACCGTAAATGGGTTTTGGGAGCCGTCATTTTATCCATGGTATTTGTCATATGGGAGCTCTGGAGCCTTGCTCATCTACCTTCTGCAACTGTGCACAATCGCAGGTTTGAGCATACGTTTAAAGACTTCGGCTCAAATGCTCGCATCGCCTTGTTTTTGGTTCTCGCAAACTATGTGCTGCTGGTACTCATTAAGCTTCGAATATGGGATCAGCGGAGTCAGGTCAAAAAAGGACTCGCAACCCTGCTGCGCTTCGCACGAAGATGGCATACGCCAATTGCCATTATTGCGATAGCCTTTATTTTGCTCCATGCGGTCGCTGTGTTTATGTACGGCATTAAGCTGGATTTTAGCAATATAACCGGTTTGCTGGCTCTGCTCATGCTGCTTCCCGTGCCCGTCTCAGGCTTGTTTAGATACAAACGTCTGGATCGAAAATGGCATTTGCGGTCGGGCCTCGCTTTCACTATTTTATTTTTAATACACGCGTTCCTCTAGCTTTCACATAAAAAAATGATCATGCTCCTTTTTACGTCATTCCTTCAAACGAAATAAAAAAGGGTCAGCTCACCGCTGAGCTGACCTCAAATATCCTTCACAAGCTATAATTCCATTCCTGCATTAAAAATCCGACTTACAGCTCGATGACAGTATAGTGAATCTCGCGCTCCTCCACAGGAGGTGCCGCAAACAGCTCGGTATCGCCCGCTTGATCCGCATTTGGCTTGGATACGACAAATCCCTTTAGTCGGTCATTTGTCCGCGGCGCCGCATAAGCCTCTGCTTTGCCTTCAACAGTCATCTCAATTCGGTTGATGTTGTTCAAATTGACGCCGTCGTTTATCGACATGCCAGCCAAATCAACGCTAGGGACTTTAATGGACCAGACGGATAACAGGGCTGGCATAATCCGGGTACGGCCATCGCCTACAACGCCACCTGCCATAAAGGTGAGCTTCTCTCCATCAGGCTGAAGGTTCACATCATATTGATATAAGCCTAAGCTGCTTTTATGAATAAAATCGTGTCGCTGGGCATCTCGATCAAGGAAGGTGGAGGAACCAGAATGCATAAAATCAACATATACTTCCCCTTCCGTATCACGCGCTCCAGGCAGAACAACCTTGCAGCCGCTCACCATCATATGCGCTTTCCCGGCGATTTTGCTTCGGATGAGAGGGTTGTCAAGCGATAAGGAGAATACAGCCGCAGCGCCTGCACGCAGCGCTGTAAACTGCTCCGGGAACGTTTCCTCTTTAAAAATAAACTTAATATTTTCATACGGCTGAATGGCGCTATCCGCAGCATTAAGCATATTTTTCAGCTTGACGACCACATCGGCATGGATACCGCTCAGCTCTGCAACATGGCTGTCTTTGATTTTCGGGAAGCGGTCATTGCCAAGCGTCATATAGCGGAATGCCTGATATTCCTGATAGAGGAAGTCGATCAAGGCAAGCCTAGCCTGACTGAAGCGTTCGAAAATATAATTATGGAACAGCGGCAGGCTTGCGTCCATACCGTCTCCCAGGTTTTGGCGCAAGCGGTCCTCATTGGCTTGCAGCTCAATTAGCTCAGCCGACAGTTTCTCGTCCTCCAGGAAATACGCACTGTAGGCTGACACTTTATTCTGATAATCCTCGACCACATTAAGGAATTCATAAAACGCCTTCCGGTATTCTCCCGCTTTCTCGGGAACCTTGTTGTAAACCGGCTTCAGCATTTCCTCAAATTCCTCACGTGACATCGTCATCAGGGCCGTGTTATATCCGAATTCCTTTTGCGCGTTATTCATCTGCTTCGTCAGGTCGATCAAGCCGCCGCCCTGCTGCCACAGCGCACGGCCGGCTGCCGCAGTCTTCTTAACCGAGTCCAGCGATTTGGATAGCTCCTTCTCCTGCTCTTTCTTTTCCTTCTTAATGGTCTTATCGCTTTTGAAGGCTTCGTCTATAACAATCGTCTTACCCTCAGTCGCTAGATTGTTAATCGCCGAGCGCAAAGCGCCGCCCACTTTGAGTGCTCCAACGACAGGAGCCACACCCGTAGCCAATGAAACACAAGTAACCACTATATCTACTGCTATCTTCAGCGACTCCACACGCAGCTCGTTTTTCAGTGCCTCGACAAAATCAGTCGCTTTCTTCTGCAGCTCATCACCTTTGCTGTGTACATCCTTCAGCATCGCGTCGATATTATGCTTAAGCTCGTTTCTTTCTTTAACAAGCACTTCTTTGCGTTTTTTTATATCTACTGCTTTGTCCGAGGATTGAGCTAGGGCATCCTTTATGACCCGCACCCGACTGTCTTGATTGCCCTGCACGTTTAAATAATCCTTATATAAATCCTCCGCTTGCTGGGCAGCTGTTATTAAGTTGCCGCCAAGCTCCAAATAACGGTCGAACGGCATGAGCGGAACCCAATTCCAAGGATGTCCGAAATAATCAAGCCCTTGGCTGAGCTGTGCGATTAGAATAGCAGCTTTGTTACGCAGAGCCAGCCACTGAAGCGAAACCTCCAGCATATGGCTTTTAAAATCTTCAAACCGGTGCTCCTCATCATCATGCACCTCATGCAGCGCCGCGTAGCGGAGCTCCTCAAACCAATCTGCATTCGGCATCGTTTTAAGCAGCCAGCTCAGAAGAACGGCCGCTTCTTCTAAACGCTCCTCGCTCGAAGCCAGATAAGCAATGCTGGCTTTGTGCAGCGTAAGGCTTTTTTGCTCTAGAGATCCCATTAGCCGTTGATCAAAAACGAGCAGCTTGGAATCTTCTGACCGATGTACCACCTCAAAGCTGCCGAAGAAATCGGTATAATCAATAGACGCAGGTTTACTATCATTATTCATTCCGCAGCGTCCCGGCTTGCCGTCTGTTGCAGCCTCCTTGTACTCGCCATCTTTGCCGTTTGTTCCGTCTTTCCCGTCCTTTGCCCTCCGATCACTACGGGCATAATAATAGCCGCCTCTACTTCCTGCCACAAACTTCTTGTAATAAAACCAACCGCCTTGGCCGCCCTTTCCTGCACTTTCTCCCTTGCCGGGGACTGCCTGCTCACCAGCCTTGCCCGCCTTGCTCTCCATCGTAATGTAGTGCTCATTGGCGGAGATGACGTAGCCGACCACAATATCTCCTCCGTTGCCGCCATCTCCAGAGGCTCCAGCATTCCCGCCGTTGCCTCCGTTGCCGCCGTCGGTACCATCCGTTGGATCGTCGTCAAAGAAAAGATTAATTTTGTAGTCTATTCCTTTAATACCTTCCTTACCTGTGCCTCCTTTTCCGCCATTTTCCCCGCGCCCGCCTCGGCCGCCGTTAGCGATCAGCTTCAATTCGCCCTGCAGCTCAAAACGTTCTGCCGCCAATGTAATGGCGCCGCCATTATAACCATCTGCACCATTTCTGCCATCTGACCCATTCGTTCCTGACTGGCCCGGATTGGTTGCTCCTGTACCCTCTTTAGCATGGTCCGTCTCAGAAAAGTCTTTTTCAGGCTCTTTGCCCGATGCGTTGATTACAGCCTTCCCCTCAGAGGAGATGATACGGGCATTAATGGTAATATCTTTTCCTTTCGTTATAAGCTCACCCGATAGGCAAACGGTATCCGCATGAATAACATAATTACTTGTATCATCATTTAAATATTCGGAGGTTAAAGTGAAATCAGCAGCCGTCAAATAAACGGTATTCCCCCTCTTGCCACGCTGAACATTCGAATACTTTAATTGATTAGCCAGCCACTCCTGCTCCACATTTTGCTGCGCAGGTCTATTGTTACCAGTCGTACTATCTTTCGTTGGCATTCCCTTCGCCTCCCTGTATTTTCCTCATAAAATAGCGAAAAACCAGATTACTTCCCATATCTGACGGCATTATCCCTGTAAAAGCCTGTAAGCTTTCACTGAATTCATCATATCAAATCGTTCTGAACGAATATTGAACCATATTCTCCTCTAAAAAATGACAGCAAAATGACAAACTCCGACAAGAAGCATGTAAATCCGATAAAGAAGCGGCCTTCCTCAAAAAAATCCTTCGAACGAACAAAAGCACCCTTTCCGAATATAGGAAAAGAACCAGCCCTCAAGCGGGCTGGCCTGTGAATAAACAAACGCTGCATATACAGCTTATAATTAATAATTACAGCTCGATTACAATGATTTCTGCATCTTGCTTCTGTTCATCCGCCACGGCAAAGAAATCATGATCGGGAATGGCTTGTATTTGCTTGGCAGAAAGCTCTACTGCACGCAATCGGCTGCTTGGCACCTTATCTGTATAAGCTTCTGATTTCCCCTTTAGCGTCATCACGATTTTCTTGACGTTGCCCAGATTGACCCCTTCATTCAGTGGCATATTAGCTAAATCAACCGTAGGCACCTTAATGGACCACACCGAGAGCAGTCCCGGCAATATTCGATTTTTATCGTCTCCAACTACCCCGCCAGCTTTAGGTTTATACTTTTCTACGATACCGCCTGTCCCGCGCCCCTTCTGAAAGGAAACCTCATACTCATAATAACCGAGGGTACTGTTATGAATAAAATCATGCCGCTTAGCGTACCGATCCAGAAACGCCGTTGAACCAGCGTGTGTGTATTCGACATGCACATTACCTGGGGATTGGCGTGCTCCATGCAGTTCAATCGAGCAATCGCTCACCACCAAATGCGCTTTTCCAGCTATCTTTTCCCGAATAGACTGGTTATCAAGCGAGATGGAGAAGACCGCTGCTTTCCCCTCACGCATAGCTTGAAACTGCTCTGGGAAGGTACCCTCATTAAAAATAAATTTAATATCGGTAAAGGGCTGCGTCGGGCCTTCCGAGTCATTGAGCGCTTTTGTTAATTGACTAGTAATCTCGGCATGGGCCATACTTAGCTCTGCAACATGACTGCCCTTAATTTTAGGAAAGCGAACATCGCTGAGCACCATATATCGGTAAGCCTGATACTCCTGATATAGGAAATCAATTAAGGCAAGCTTAGCTTGACTGTACAAGTCATAAATATATGAATGAAACAGCTGCAAGCTCTCGTCGTTATTGTCCCCTAGCCTCTGGCGCAAGCGATCTTCTTCGGCATGGATTCTGATCAGCTCCGTTGCTAGCCTCTGATCCTCCAAATAAAATCCATTGTACGCAAGCACCTTGTTTTGATAATCCTCTACTACATTCAAAAATTCATAAAAATGTTTACGATACTGTCCGGCAGCCTCCGGAACCTTGCTGAAGACCGGTGCAAGCATTTCCTCAAACTCTTCGCGGGACATTGCCAGTAAGGTGGAGTTATATCCAAACGTTTTCTTTGCGCCATCTATTTGGTTTGAGAGGTCTAGCAATCCTCCGCCCTGCTTATATAACGCATACCCGGCAGCCGCTGTATTTTTAACATTGCCAAGCGCTTTCGAAAGCTCCTTCTCTTGCTCCCTCTTCTCCTTCTTAATTGCCCTAGCCCTATCACTTTTATCGTCTTCTTTAATAACATTAGCCTTGCCGTCATTCCTCAAATTGCTAATAGCAGAGGCAATTGCTCCGCCAGACTTCAGAGCGCCTACTACAGGAGCAGCACCCGTTGCCAAAGCGACTCCCGTTACAATTAAATCCACTGTAAGCTTTAACGAATCTATTCGCAGCTCTCTGCGTAAAGCCTCTACAAAATCGGTTGCAGTCTTCTGTAGAGCTTCGCCTTTGCTTTTTACATCAGCTAGCTTTGTATCTATATCCTGCTTGAGGCTCTCTCGCACATAAACGAGCTCCTCTCTGCGATTCTCAAATTCCTTATACTTTTTATTGGAGGCATCCAGCCCTTTCTTTATAATAGCAACCCGACTGTCTTGATTGGACTGAGCCTGCAAATAACCCTTGTATAAATCCTCCGCCTGCTGAGCCGCAGTAATGAGATGATTACCAAGCACCAAGTAGCGATCAAGCGGCATAAGTGGAACCCAGTTCCATGGGTGACCAAAATAGTCGAGACCTTGACTAAGCTGAGCCACTAGTATGGAGGCTTTGTTGCGCAATACAAGCCACTGGAGCGAGTCGGACAGCACTTTTTTTCCAAAATGAATGAATGACTTGCCCTCCTCATTATGCTCGGTTTTCAATTCCGCTTGCTCCATAACGTATTGAAGCTTATCAAACCATGCAGCATCTGGAAGCGTCTTTAGCAACCAATCGAGCAGCTTCGCCGCTTCTTCAATTTTATCTTCATTCCCCGCTAAATACGCTATGCCAGCTGTGTGCAGGGTCAGTGTTTTTTGTTCCAATGTACCGAATAAACGCTGATCCATTAAACGTATGGCTTGCAGCTCAGGCTCAAGATTATCCACATTTGGGCTACTCTCTAGCAGCTGTGCGGCTTGCATAGCCCCATAAAAATGCTTGTATTGAATAGCGGCAGGCTGTCCATCATTTTTGATGCCGCAAATTCCTGGTTGTCCATCTAAAGCGGGAACAGCAGGCTGTCCATCATTTCCTTTTTCCCCATATTCCCCGCTTGATTCACGTTCATTACCTAGAATATATTTTGAAAAAGCTGGGAGAGGCAAAGTATTCCAAAAATTTTTATTTTCCTCCATTGCAGGAGGCATCCTCAATTTACGACCGCCTATTCCACCCATGCCCCCTACGTTTCCCTTTCCCGGAGTTGCTAACTCGCCAGCCAATCCACCCTTGCTTTCCATTGTAATGAAATGCTCTTTGGACGGAACGACATAGCCTACAAAAATAGTTCCTCCATTGCCTCCATTACCAGATTTTCCTGCATTCCCTCCATTACCGCCATTGCCTCCATTACCTCCTACAGTGGCATCAGTAACAGAAAAACCTGCCTCGGCATCGGAGCCCTCTGAGCCTTCTGCACCTTCGCCCCCGCATCCGCCATCCTCTCCACGACCGCCGTTGCCGCCGTTCGCAACGAGTTTTAGCTGGCCGCCCAAATTAAACTGCTCAGCTGCTAATGTAATGTTGCCAGCAGAGGGTCCCTGCCCGCCGTTTCGTCCATTAGGACCGCTTTTGCCATGTTCACCTAGAGCTTTAGCTTTATTAGCTATAACCGCTCCTGGCATAAAATGATCTGCCAGCGTCACCTTATCGGCCGATGTATCAATAATGACTTCCCCATCCGAAGAAATAATACGAGCATTAATTGTAATATCTCTTCCCTTCACCTCAAGCCTGCCCGCTAAGTGAATAGTATCTGCATGAATGAAATAGTGAACAGACGAATTCTGTAGGTATTGCGAGGTTAAAGAAAGATCAACAGCTGTTAAGTAAACCTTATTTCCTTTTTGTACGCGCTGGACGCTCGAATACTGCATTTGGTTTGCTGTCCAATCACGTTCTATATGCCCTTGAACAGCTCCGTCTCCACTGATGTTATTCGTATCAGTTGCCAATCCCTTCGCCTCCCTGAGATTATTTCATATTGACTGCAAGCTATGCTAATCCAAGCAACAACTTAGCTTCCCAGCTGTAGAGCCTATAAGCTTCCAGCTAGACTAATATTAACAAACCGCTCTGAACGGATTATGAACTAAATTATCCAAATTTTCGTCAATTAATGACATTTAAGCATGGACATTTCATATACAAAAGACAGCCCCTACAAGAGGGACTGCCTGGTTAGCCTCTTAGTATAACTCCCTCAAATCGTCGCATTTTAAATCTCTCAGCATCCCGTTGTCCGGAGCAGTAGATTTTTATGAACAAAATATGAATAAACAGAAACATTTAATCGCCTTGCCTCGTCTTATTATCGATCCAGAAAATGATGGAAGAATGATCCAGAGGGGATATGAACGCGATGAGAAAAATGATTTCCGCTCTAGCTGCTTTTGCAACGCTGTTTTTTGTGTTACTTCAGCCTGTAGCGCAGGCAGCATCAACCGATATTAACATTTATATCGATGGGCAAGTGCTGCAAACTGATCAACCCGCTATTATTATTTCAGGCAGCACCTTTGTGCCTTTGCGCGGGATTTTTGAAGCTTTAGATGCCAAAGTATTATGGAGTCAAAAAACCAAAACGGTAACCGCCACGAAGGGCGATACGACCGTTGTTCTTAAACTGGGTGCAAGAACGGCTACGATTAACAATACAACCGTTACACTGGACGCCCCAGCCCGTTCGATTAAGGGAAGAACTGTCGTCCCTGTCCGCTTCGTCAGCGAGTCGCTTGGCGAAGATGTCAAATGGGACTCAAAAACAAGGAGTGTGCGCATTACTACAGCTGCATCCGTAAGTGTTGGCGCAGCTACTTCGGTGAGCGTGTCCACGGTTAGCCAATATGGAGACGGCAGAGATTTGCAGGTTAATTTCATACCTCCCTCCGACATGACGAACGTGAACAGCTACCGCATTCTTGTCGTTCCGGCAGACAAGGCTGCGTCCTTTAATTTGGCTAAAGCGCAAATTGTAGGCAGTACGAATTATACGGCACTTCCTACATCGTCTGCTTACCAAAACAATGTATTAACGGCTCAAACAAGAGATACAGACGGGGCGCTGCTTCGCTCTAATCTGCCTTATAAAGTATTTATTTTGACCGTTGGCAATAACGATCGCTATGCGCTATCCAGCGCTTCCGCATCCATCACCCTGAGCGCGAAATTGACGGTTGATGCGGCATCGAATGTACGAATTAGCGATGTTGGCGATTTCGGTGACGGCCGTGACCTTTCAGTCAGCTTTAACCGCGCCTCCAATGAAAGCAACATTTCCAGCTACCGGGTTATTATTGTAAAAACGGCGAATGCCTCCCGATTTGATCTGGCAGCAGCAAACTCGCTTAATAGCTCCTATTACACGACCGTTTCCAAAACCGGCAGCAGTACGATGAGTACAGGCTTCAGCTCCTCGGCGAGGGACAGCTCGGGGGAATTTATTAAAAATGGGGTAGCCTATACGGCTTATGTTCTTTCCATGAGCAGCAGCGTCGGCACCACTTCTAATACCTTGTCCTCGGCTTCTTCGTCTGCGACGCTTGGCTCCTCCTCTGGCTATACTCCGTCTATTACGAGCGTAGCCGATGTGAGCAACTATGGGGATGGACGCGATTTGCGCGTTAACTTCAACCGGGCATCGGATGAGTCCCGGATTAGCTATTATCGTATTTTCGTCGTCAGAGAGGCTGATTACGGAAGCTTTAATTTAAACGAGGCGAATAATGTAGCGTCGGGAAGATATACCGATGTTTCTCGAAATGGAAGCAGCAGCTACAGCCAAATTCTCTCTTCCAGCGCAAGAGACGTGAAGGGAAACTCCATTATTAATGGTGTTGCCTACCGCGTATTCGTGATGGGTGTTACGAACAACAGCTCCACCTATTCCAGCACCTTGTCCAATGCCTCCTCCAGTATTGCTCTTTATAGCACAGGGGTTAGCAGTGTCACAAATGTTGGCGTAAACGACGTGAGTGACTACAACAATGGACAGGATTTGCGTGTTTCATTCACAAGAGCTGGAGATGAAAGCAGCATAAACCATTACCGGATCTTCGTCGTTAGGACGGCAAATGCAGGCAGCTTCAATCTGGCGGCAGCGAACAGTATAACGAATTCCAGCTATTATACGGCCGTTTCCAAAACAGGCGGCAATATTAATCAAGTATTGCCAGCGACAGCTCGTGACATTAATGGAGCGCTTATTCAAAATGGCATCAGCTATCAGGTATTCGTATTGTCCGTTGGAAATGGCAGCACGACTAGCGATAACGCCCTTTCCAGCAGCTCGGTAGCGATCACGCTGTCCTCCGGTGCTGTAACAGCAGCAACGAATGTGGCGGTCAGTGACGTAAACGAGTTTAACAATGGACAGGATTTGCTCGTTGCCTTCGCCAAAGCAGCTGATGAAACCAATCTGAACCATTATCGCGTCTTCGTCGTTAAGGCCGCTAATGCAGCCAGCTTCAATCTGGCGGCGGCTAACGCCGTGAGCAACGCCAATAACTATACGACCGTAGCAAAGACAGGCGGAAATATTAGCCAGGTGCTCGCTGCAACGGCTCGGGATGTTAATGGCGATCTCATTCAAAATAATATTAGCTATCAAGTATTTGTATTGTCCGTTGGCGGCGGCAGCTCCGCTGGCACTAATGCGCTGTCCCTCGGTTCAGCAGCTATTACACTGACAGCTAAGAGCGTATCTGCCGCAGCCAATGTCGTTGCAGCTGAATACAATGGCGGTCAAGATATCAAGGTTGATTTCACCAAGCCTACGGACGATACGAATATTGATCATTACCGGATTTTTATCGTCAAAAGTGCGAATGCTGGCGGTTTTGATCTGACCACGGCAAATCGGATTACTCAGCCTGATTATTTTACCGCAGTCAATAAAAGCGATACACCAAGCAAAGTGCTTACTCGCAACACTCGCGACACAGCTGGAGAGTTTATCCAAGCTGGCGTCAGCTATCAAGTATTTGTATTGTCCATTGGCGGCGGCAGCTCGGCAGGCACTAATGCGCTGTCTTCCGCTTCTGCACCTATTACACTGCCTGTACCGCTGCCTCCGGCAGCAGCAGCAACCGCCGTTAATGCAACCCTGCTCGCAAGCGGTCAGGAAATTCAAGTATCCTTCACGAAACCGACTGATGGGCGTAATATCTCGCAATATCGCGTGTTTATCGTGAAAGAAGCCGATGCTGGCAGCTTCAACCTCGCTGCGGCGAGTGCATCGGGCAACTATACGACATCGCCAGCTGAAGCCATGCTGACGCTCTCCAGAAGCACATCCGATGTGAGCGGACAGCCACTAGCATTTGACACCAATTATCGTGTATATGTCCTTTCTGTAGCCAATAGCGGTGCGAATGCCTTGTCCGATCCTTCGGCGGCCGTGCTAATGCCGACGCCAGTGGCGCCTGTAGCACCAACTCCCTCTCCTGATCAGCCAGCAGGAGCTTAAGTTTGAATAGAAGCAAGATGTACGCAGAAAGGCCGGAAACCCCTCGGTGGGTTTCCGGCCTTTTCTAGCTCATGTATGCTCGTATATGCTCATGGATGAGAAGTTCTCTTTAATCCTCTCGCCGTTGCGGGCTGGAGTACCTTCACGCCAATTGTAATGACTTTCCAGACGATGTATCCGACCATTCCGCCAACGGTGTTTAACAACAAATCATCCACATCAAAGATGCCAATACCTAAGAAAAACTGAGAGAATTCAAAAAACAAGCTTAACAGGAGGGACAGCACGAATATTTTTATACCTAATCCCCGTTGGAGTTTGCTTAGCATAGCAATAAAAACACCAAACGGAATGAAGGCCAGCGTATTGCCAACTAAATTCGTAAACAAGGTAGTGCCGGAGAAACGCGAGAGCGATAATTCATTAAGATCCCTTGAAATTTCATCAAATAGCGTTAGATTCGCTTGGCGCTCGTAAATCAGATACGGGTGGTGTAAAAACGTTTTGAAATGATACCACAAAGCTTCGAGACCAATGGCATTCCATTTGAGCAAAATAACTTTAAATAATAAAAACAGATACACAACAAACAGCGACCCTATAAACATGCCCCGCTTCGTCATCAATGCGCCCTCCCCTTGCCTTATACTTCTAGGATAGAGAAAACTAGTTAAAAAAAAGCGGGACAAATTTAAAGTTTTTCTTAAATTATGAGCGAGCAGGTACTCGCACCTCAAATACCGTCCGCACCACATTGCTCTCGGCCGTGAGGGTTCCCTCATGCTGCTCTACAATATTTCTGGCTATGAACAGCCCGAGGCCCGTGCCGCCCTCTTGATGCGCCCGAGACCGGTCGCCGGTATAATACATTTCGAAAATATGCGGCAAATCCTCAGGAGGAATTTCTCCTCCATAATTAGCGACTTGAATGACTACATCCCCCGCATCAAGGCGTCCATTAATGTCCACGTAGAGGCCTTCTTTGCCGTGTCTGGCGGCATTAGTCAGCAAGTTCTCGAATACACGGGCCAGCAGCTCCCCGTCGCCATCCATATACAGCTCGGGAGCCACATCCATTCGGGCTGTTAAATGATTTTTCTCAAAAACAGGATACAGCTCCTCGTTCAGCTGCCTGAGCAGCTCGCTGAGGTCGATAGACCCTTTCTCAACGGGCAGCTTGCCATAGTTCATCCGCGTAATGTCGAATAGCCCATCAATCAGCTTCTCCAGACGCTGTGATTTGTTGAAGGCAATTGCGGTGTAATGCTTGATCTGCTCATCGGTTAGCTGATTATCCTTCACCATTAAATCCAAATATCCCAAAATTGAGGTCAGCGGCGTTCGAAGATCATGCGCCAAATTCACAACCAGCTGATCCTTGCTATTTTCAGCAAAATCCCCTTTTTCAACTGCCGCTTGCAGCTTTTCGCTGGCCATATTCAAATCCTCCGCAATGCTGCTGAACTCATCGTTTGAGGAGATCTGAACCCGATTAGCGAATTCCCCATTAGCCAGATGGCGGATTCCCTTAGAAATTTCATTGAAATAAGTCCCATAACGCTTTGTAAACCAGAAGAAAAAGACAATAGCCAGCGGGATGAAAAGAATGAGGAATACATAAATATCCCCAACCTCCCTCATCATCCTCCGGTACAGCGCCAGTCGATCCCCTTCGCGGACATCGACATAATACAGCTGAAGCATCTTATAAACGCCATATGTAATCGCACCGGATAAAAGCATGCTTAAGCCCAGCAGCATAATCATCGTGGTCCGAAAGCTTCGTCTGCTCTTAATCATTGAACGTGTACCCTACGCCCCAGATCGTCTTGATGAATTTTCGCTTGGTCGTATCTTCTCCGAGTTTTTTGCGCAGCGTGCGAATATGGACCATAACTGTATTGCCGCTCTCATAGTAAGCCTCGCCCCACACCTGTTTAAAAATGCTTTCCGCGCTAAACACCTGTTTCGGGTGGCTCGCTAGCAAATATAGAATGTCGAACTCCTTCGGCGTTAATTCGACGTCCGCGCCGTACAGGGTGATTTTATGCTGGTCGGGTGAAATGACGAGTCCGCCCAGTTCCAGCACCGCTTTATTCATGACGGCTGGCTGATTGAATTGCAGCGACCTGCGGAGCTGTGAATGGACGCGCGCTACCAGCTCCATTGGGTTAAAGGGCTTAGTCATGTAATCGTCTGCCCCCATAACAAGCCCTGTGATCTTGTCCAGATCGGAGGTTTTAGCGCTCAAGAAAATAATCGGCAGATGGTATTGCTCCCGGATTTTACGAGTGACCTCGTACCCATCCATTTCCGGCATCATAATATCCAAAATAGCCAAATCAATCGTCTGCGATTGCACAGCTTGCATAGCTGCCTTCCCATTGGATGCTTTTATAATGTAATAACCTTCTTTTTGCAGGTGCAAGGCAACCAGATCCGCGATTTCCACCTCATCATCCGCGACCAAAATCGTAATACGCCTCAAAACCCAGCCACCTCCAACTGTTCCTAAAAAATAATGATCAGCAACTTTAGCCGACGCTTGTTATTCAAATCTCCCCAGCAGCGCCAACGCCTCTTCATGATCCGGCTCAAGCTCCAGAAATTGCTGAATATAACCCAATGCTTGCTCGCCGAGCTCCAGCTCAAAGCAGCAAATAGCGAGACAATAAAATACGGTTGAAACAACCTCTTCCTGTTCCTGCTGCACCGATATTTCAAGAAACTGCTTGGATTCCTCGTACATTTCCATCTCAAACAGCAGCAAGCCCGCATCAAGCGCCAAGTCATAACGCTGCTCCATGACGTAATACGACGACCACATCAGCTGAATGCCTCTTAGCAGATCCTGCAATTCTTTGTCATTTGCATCCGGCAGCAGGCTGGCAATTTGCTTCGTGCTCTGAATGAAAAACTCCGCATCATATCCACCCAAACGCCAAAAGGCGAGCAATGGTTGCAGCTCCATGCTGGCGAGATTGTGGTCGACCCACATTTTCATGCTAAAAAACTCATCAGGGCCAAAACGCTCCACAGCTCGGCGATAGGCTAATCTAGTATTCGCGTATGCCAGCGGTTGATCCATATGGACAATGCAGCCGACATTTATATTTTTATAATGGTGGGGAGGAAATAACGCCTGAGCCCCCCTTTGCTCAAAAACATGCTGAATCGCATGGTAGTTGGCGGTCAATGAAAAGCTGCCATGCAGGAACAGCTCTGGCGGCTCGGCAAATTTCCAGTTATCCAGCAGATGGTCGCCTTTGTCAGCGGTTATCAATAGAAACCCTGCCTGAGACCATTGATTCAAGCGCTCCAAGCAGGTGAGACCAGCAGCAGGGAATAAAATATGTGAATCCTCCAGCTGCTCTTGATAGACGGCAATGACATCGCGGTAAGGATAGTCGTCTTGCTCATACTCGGGCGCCCGCCTGTGCTCGTAATGCAAGGCGAGTTGATCCAATAGCTCGGCTGGTTTAAGAGCATCCCAATTGTCAGGATATTCGACAAAAACATCCGCCTCGTATATTTGGCCGTCGCCTACATAAATCAGCTCTTGTGGAATACTGTCAAAAAAGTAGTTGGCGACAATAATTAACGGCTGCTCTAGCTCCTGTTCTCTAATCGTTCTACCTGACACGGCAAGGCTTAACGACGTATCATGAACCGCATCAAATCGCGCAAAATCCAGCAAGCCCTCCGCGATAAAAGCTTGCAGGGCAGGATGCACCTGCCAGGCCAGAACATTTTTCATAGCCAAATCGGTCATAATATAGCGGAAAGGGGGGAGGGCTATCCCCGCATAGTCTCTTAACTGGCACAGCTCTTGCAGCACATGGTAGGCAAGACGGCCTGCTCCTGCCCCTAGCTCCACAATGAATACGGGCTCTGAGCGATTCCCCTGATTGGCCCGATCCTGAAGCAGCCCAAATATCATTTCGGCATAGGCCGAAGCAATCATCGGATTACTCGTTATATACTGAGGGACTTGATCATTATTCCAAGCCTTCATGCCTGCTTCTTCGAAATATTCCCTTTGGAGATGCCAGATTGGAGCTTCACTGAAGCGATAGCGCTTTGTATCGTTAACGGTCATTTATATGAATCCTGCCTTCTGAAGGTTATTGCGTTACATTGTATTTCAGCTTACTTGCTCGCACATGACTTATTTTCATAATATCCCTTTTTATGATAGCACATCCCTTTCAAGTACGCCGTCGCAACCTGCTCAGGGGGGAGCAGCGCCGATATTTTAAGTTAAAGGGCAACAACCATCAATAGTCCGTTTGCCGTACAAAAAAAGGGCGCCCAAACCGGCGCCCCACTCTAAATGGATAAAATTATTATTCAGGTTCAATAAGTCCTATGTCCGCTACTTTAATTCGAAGACCATCAAGTCGCGACCTACAGTGATCGGGCCGGCGTAAATGCCAGCCATCCCCTCGATATACGCTTGCTCAGCCTCTGGATTCGCCTCTGGCGCGGGAATGTGATGCGTGAGCACGAGATGCTTGACTCCCGCCCGTTGCGCGATTGCAGCCGCTTCCAGCGTCGTCGTATGATACTTCGCGGGGTTTGACAGCGCCTTCTCATGCTTTGGATATTGCGCGGTCAAGGCGTCAAGCCACGACTTGTTGTACGCTTCGTGAACGAGCAGATCTGCCCCGGTCGCTTGTTTCTCCGTATTGGCCACAGGAATCGTATCGCCTGATATAACGACCGTCTTGCCGTTATACTCGAACTTGTAAGCGATGGCCGGATAGACAGGGCGATGGTCCACTTCGAAGGCCGTAATTCGGATGCCGTCCTTGTCGTACACAACTCCCTCATTGCATTCCGTATACTCGATTAGCGAGCCCGCTTCATCCGACAGATTATAGCTGATTCGGAGCTTGACGTCGAATTCGAAGGACTCCCGCATTTTACCGATGATCTCCTTCGTCGTCTCTGGTCCGTACACTTGCATGGGCACTGAACGACCTTCGAAGACGCGTTCTGCGGTAATATGCGTGCGCCAACTCGTGATGAACACGTCGAAGAATCCTCCGTTATGATCGTAATGGTGATGGGTGAACAGGACATCGGATATCCGTTGAGGCATGATGCCCGCTTTGATTAGTTGGTCCACCGTAGAGCCCCCGCAATCAACGAGGAACGTCTTGTCTCCCGCGAGCACCGCGGCTCCGGGCTTCGCTCGACCATAGAAGGCACGGGGAGAACCCGTCCCGAGCAGAACGACGGTCAGATCTGGGTGGTAGTCTGGCCTCAAATTCATTTGTGGCTGGATATGCATCGCTGTCAGTCCTCTCTTCTTCGTTTTATTTGCCTTCCTGCGTCTCCTTCAGCAGCGACAAATCGTACAAGCCTGCCAGATCGAGGCCATCTGCTCCGACTCCCTTGATATAGCCGGCATCGACCGCCACCTGCGCCATTATCTTCAAGGAATCTTGGTCGATGTTCATCGTCAGATTGAGATGAGACAGTGTGGCCTTGATCAATTCGGCGTCCAAGCCCTTGCCCGTCAGTTCCTTCAACTCGTCGCTAACGAGAGAATATGTGTCCTCTGGACTATCCTTGATAAACTTGATTGCGTCCTCGTTGGCCAGAAGAACGGATTTGGCCAAATTCCGATGTTCCTTCAGGAAGTCGTCGCTAGTTACGATAATCGTAAGTGGATAATTCCCCTTATTCGGCGGAATCTGATCCCACTCGACGACGATATTACCGATGCCTTCGTTCTCGATCTGCGTACCCCATGGCTCCGGCAATAACGCCGCTTCTATCTGTCCTTGCTTCATGGCCGTCAGCGTATCCGCTGGAGCCATCGCAATAAGCTGAACTCCGCTATTGTCCGTAGACACCTCCAGGCCATGCTCCTGAAGAAGCAGACGCAGAGATATCTCATTCGTGCTCCCCTTTGTCGGGATGGCGACCAGCTTGCCCGCCAAGTCCTTGACGCTCGTCACGCCGGAGCCCTTCCTCGTCACTAGCACGGCGCCGCCGTTGTTCGCTCCTGACAAAATCTTAATGTTCTTGCTCCTTGTATATTGGTTGATTATCGGGCTTGGCCCGACGTAGCCGATGTCGATCTGGCCTGTCGCCATAGCAGTCGAGAAGTCGGAGCCGTTATTAAAGCCCTGTACTTCGATCTTCACATTAGCGCCAAGACGGTCTTGCAGATAGCCCTTCTTGATTGCTACGAAGGCCGGAGCATGGGTCACGTTCTTGAGCAAGCCGATCCGCACCGTAATGGGGTCGACTGGCTTGGAGCTTCCGTTACTCCCCGAGCCAGAGGTACCGCAGCCGGACAGCAGCGTCAGAATCAAGACGATCATAAGACTCGAATAAGCCACTCTTCTAAACATGCATCATTCCCCTTTTCCTTGATAAGCTTACGTTTTGGCAGCATTCAGACCGTACTGGGTCCAGATCCGTTCCTCTATTCGCTTGAAGACGAGGTGGTCGGAGATTGTACCGAGAATCGCGATCACGAGTACGATGCAGAGCATAAGAGAGGTGTCGCCAAGGCTTCGCCCCTCTTCCAGCAGCTGCCCCAAACCGATGCCGCGCGCAATGAGCTCACCGGAGACGAGTGCCCGCCAGGCGAACGCCCAGGCCATGCGCATGCCCGTAATGAGCTGTGGTATGGCTGCGGGGATCATCACTTGGTAAAAGAGTCGGAACCCTCGGCCTGTTCCAAACATCTCCGCCGACTTCAGATAAATTGGAGAAATGTTCTTGATCCCACTCCGACTAGCAATCGTCATCGTCCACGTCGCCCCAATCGTCGTGATGAACAAAACGGCGAAGTCGTTCAGCCCGAACCATATGATAGCGAAAGGCAACCAAGCGATGCTCGGCACCGTCTGTAGAGCGACGACGACAAATCCGAGCGTCTCGTCCAGCAGCCGGCTCCGAGCGAACAAGACGCCGAGTGTCATGCCGATGCCGCATGAGAGGACGAACGCGATGAGGATTCGCCTCAAGCTGCTAAGCATCGCTTCGAGCAGCTGCCCATTTGCCATCCCATCGTAGAATGTCTGCACGGTCTGCAGCGCCGATGGAAAGCGCCAGCCCCAATGCATTGTCCTATATGCCGTCTCCCAGATTATTAGCAGTAGAATGAGAAAGAGGGCTTTTCTCCAAAGTGTAGTCATTGCCATATTCCTCCTTCGCCACCTTCTCCAGTTCAGCGGCCAACGTATCCATAATCTGACTCTCGATATGGTGCAGAAGTGAGTCGCCAGGCTCCCGCGGCCGTGCTGCCTGCACGCGGAACTCCTTCTTAATCCGTCCCGGCCGGGTAGACATGACGAGCACTCTGTCCGACAGGATGACCGCCTCCCGAATGTTATGCGTGATGAACAGAATGGTCCTCCGCGTGTTCAGCCATATTAGCTCCAATTCCTTATGCAGCAGCAGCCTAGTCTGTTCGTCCAGTGCAGCGAATGGCTCATCCATGAGCAAAATCTCCGGGTCCATGACGAGCGCCCGCGCTATCGCCACCCTCTGCTTCATCCCGCCCGACAGCTCGTGAGGATAGCGATCCGCGAACTTCCCCAAATGGACAGCCCGGATCTGCTCCATGGCTCGCTCGCGGCGCTCCTTCTTTTTAATTCCCTTTTGCTTAAGGCCGAATGCGACGTTCTCCAGCACGGTAAGCCAAGGATACAGTGCATGGTCTTGGAATACGACGATCCGATCAGGCCCTGGGGCCGTGACTTCCTTGCCGTTTGCTTCTACTCTGCCGTGATCCGCCAGCTCCAGCCCTGCAACCAAGTTAAGCAATGTGGACTTGCCGCAGCCGGAAGGACCGAGGATGGAGACGAACTCTCCCTTTCCTATCTCGAAGTCAATGTCTTCCAACGCAGTATAGCCCGCTCTACCCCGTTGCGCGAACGTCTTACCTACTCCATCTACACGAATCATGCTCCCGCCCCCCATGGCTTTCCACATCGTTACAAGTGCTCTTGGAACTTGTTGGTATCTTGAATGACAACTATTTTCTTCTCATAGCGAATGATGCCTTCCTCCCGCCATCGACCCAATGTCTCCGTAACCGTCTGCCTGCTGCAGCCGATGACATAGGAGATCTCCTCATGGGTAAGCGAAAGCGTGACGACCGTCTCCTTCCCCTCACGAACTCCGAGCTGCATTAGCAGTTGAGCCAGCCTCCAGGCAACCGGCCGTGAGATGAGCGTCTCTACGTAACGCTGTGTCTGCAGCAGACGACGGGCGTTGACTACCGTTAGCGCGTAGAGTGCATCTGGATATCTCCTCAGCAAGCTGGTGAATTGGGAGGTTGGAATCGAGACAATTTGGCTGTCCGTAATGCATCGCGCGTAACGTTGTCTCTTCTGCCCCGTCAGCACCTCGGCCGCACCGAACACCTCGCCCTTGTGCCTCAGGAACAAGGTAATGCTCTGGCCCTCTTGCGCAAACTGCGAGATCTTCACCAGTCCGTCCTGGACGAAATAGATCTCTTGACTTTCTTCCTCGCTCCTGAAGATAAAGGAGTTCTTCTTCATGCCGCGAGAAGCACCAAATTCCTGGAAGAGCTTCGCTAACGCGAGTTGCTCGGCTTCACCGTTATCCGTTACAGTTCCTTCCCAATAGGAGGACATACCATCATGGTCCATCGTCGTTCCACCCTTCTCTAGCTGTTGGCTAATTCAAAGTTTGCCTATCGGTATTTACAATTATAATTCATGGCTTAAAACAAAAAAAGTCGGCTAGCCGACAAAATATAAGACGTATCATTGGTTTATTTGTTGGAGATGGTAGTGACAGATCTTCTGAATGACTAGTTTTTATACAACGCTAGCGAGGATCGGTCATATTAAAAATACAAATTCTCAGGTTTTCGTCGTATACTTGGCGAAAGTTAGTCCATTTCTAAGAATACCTTTGGGTCCTCAGATCATCTGTCATTTACTTGCCCTCCATGAATGCAATGGGGCATCAGGAAATTATTTTGCACAGAAAAAGAATTTGAAAGAGAAAGACTCAATTCCATTTAGATGCATGGCGCAGAAGAATGATAAATTTTAAGCATTAAGAAGTATGGAGGCAGGGAACAGATGAACGCGGTTAAAGTGATGCTCGTGGATGATGAGGTATTGGCGATTGAGCATATGAAAAATCTAATCTCGTGGCCGCAGCTCGGTTACGAGATCGTCTGCACGGCGAGCAAGCCGTCTCAAGTCATACGGCTGGCGAGAGAGCATCGCCCAGACTTGATTATTATGGATATCGTCATGCCCGGCAAGGATGGGCTGGCGCTTAGCAAGGAGCTGCTGGCAGAGGAACTGGCGCTGAAAGTCGTGCTGCTTACCTCCCACAAGGAATTTGAGTACGCCAAAGAAGCGCTCAAGCTGGGCGTGTCCAACTATTGGATTAAGCATGAGATGGACGCGGAAACAGTCAAGCGAGAGCTCGGCGGCTTAAGGGAGGAGATTGAGAGCGATAGGCGGCTTCAGAAAAATGATCGCGGCAGACTGCTTGTTGATTGGCTCGGCGGAAGGCCTCTGTCGGACACGCAGTGGAGGACGGCGACAGCGGGCTTGTCCGAGGCGTTCGATCGGCTTCATCTGCTCGTGCTTGAGCCTGTTCGTATGATGCCAATACTGCCCGACGTAATGTCAATTAAACCGATTTGGCCGACGGAGTGGCCCGATGCAAGAGACTCCGGCCTATTAGCGGCGATCCCCTTCCTGGAAAGCTGCTTTGTGCTCATCTATGGAGATAAGAGCAGCAGGGGCGAGAGCAAGATGCGAGAGCTGCTTGAGGAAAAAGCGGCCGAGGCACGGCGTATGATCGAACAGCTGACAGGCCGCCCGGCATCCATAGCGATGGCATACGGTTTGCCGAATCGGGCGGACGTTCCCGGAAAATTGGCTGAAGCTTTGAAATGGCTGTCACAGGCCATGTTTCATAGCCCCAATCATCTGTTTCGATTGAACGAGCTTCAGCGTGAGGAAGAGAAGGCTCCCTTGCAGCTGGAGTGGGAGGATGGCCTCAGGAAGACGAAGGAACGGCTGTCGGATAGCCAATATGAAGAAGCCGCGCGCGAGGTTTCGGCTCTATTCTCGCTAGCTTCGGTAGCAAAGGATGCCAGCGGGCTCGCGGACCTATGTCGGCAGCTATTCAGCATGTTGAACCGCTATCGCTCCACTTGCGGACTGCCATCTCTAACGGACACTTGGGCTGCTGGCCCGGGCACTGATGCAGATTGGTCCTCGCTTGCGGGTATACGAGATTGGTTCTTGCAAGAGTTGAATACGCTCGCGCAACTGTCAGCCGGACTGCCAACAATATCCCGTAAAGTGCGCCAAGCACTGGAGCAAATGGAGCGGCATTACGGCGATCCCGAGCTAGACGCAGACACACTCGCACGGCAGCTTGGCATTTCACGCGACCACTTCCGCCACTTGTTCAAGCTGGAGACAGGCAAGACAGCGCTCGACCGGCTTACAGAAATCCGAATGGATAAAGCCAAGCAGCTGCTGGATGAAGGAAGCCTCAAGGTTTATGAAATTGCCGACCGGGTCGGCTTCCGCAATGGGCAGTATTTCAGCCAAGTCTTCCGCAAGCTGACGGGCATGACCCCGCTCGAATATATGGAGAAACGCAGGTGACCCTACAATGCGCATGAGGATACGCACCAAGATTATCGCCAGTACCGTTCTCGTCGTTTCCATTTCGCTTATTCTTAGCGGCTTTTTCATCTATGACTACGCCAAGGATATTATTCGCGAGCAGTCGATTAAGGACAGCCGGACGAAGCTCGCGCAAATTTCGTTTCAGCTTAATAAAATTCAGGAGCAGGTCGTTAAGACAGCGGAGTACATCGTGTCCGACGAGGAAATAGCTGCTCTCATTAATGCGCCAGCAAGCGAGGACATTGAGGTGAATTACTTTCGCAAGCAAGCGGTGCAGGAGAAGCTAGGGCGGTTTGTGGCGCTCAGCAATTTCATTTTGAACGTCGTGATCGTTACGCCGAAGGAGGAAACCTACTCCAACTATAGCGGTTATGAGGATTATTTCTCCGAGTACTTGAAGCAGGAATGGTTTGTGAAAATGAAAAATTCACGCGCCGCTTACAGCGAGCCGCATCCGTTCTTTTTTATTAGCGGCAACCGTCAGGTTTTTAGCTACGTGTTGAAATACCGCCCCCTTGGGCAGGAGTCGCATGAGGAAAGCTATCTTGTTATTGATATCGCCTATTCCGAATTAGCTAACGTCTTTTTGCAAAGCGCTCAGGATTTCGAGCAAATCGAGCTGTTTACCGGCTCGGGCGCCCTGCTGCTTGAGGCCAATAATAAGCTGCCGGAGGCAGATCGGTCGTTCATGAAGAGCGTCCTGCAAGCCGGCGAGCCGTTCGCGGAGGACGCCCGCACGATTGTGTTAATGGACGATGCCATGAATCAGGGCTGGAAACAGGCGGCTTTGCTGTCTAAGAGCAAATTATTTATGAAAATTAATCGCGTATTCTTTTTCTATATCCTTATCATCGTTACCGCTATTATGGTGACAATGGTCGTCATGCTGCCCATTATTGTCAATTTGATGAAGCCATTGATCCGGCTGACGAATGCGATGAAGCGCGTTGCGGTCGGCGATCTCGGGACAAGCGTCCATATTCGCAGCGGAGACGAGCTTGAGATTATTGGCACAGGCTTCAATCGGATGGTCAGAGACTTGAAAAGCCTGATGGACACTGCCGTCCAGAACGAAACCGTGAAGCGGCAAATGCAAATCGACTTATTGATGGCTCAGATCAATCCGCATTTTTTGTACAACTCCTTAAATACCGTCATTTACTTGTCCCATGCCAATCGCGGGACCGAAGCGGCCGAGGTGACGCAGGCGCTCATCTCCATTTTGCAAAATACGATTAAGACGGGGGAGGGGGCTGTACGCGCACCTCTTTCGGAGGAGAAGCAGATCATCGACAAATATACGGTTATCCAGCAGACGCGTTATCCCGGCCAATTCCGGCTCGTCTGGGAGATCGACGAAGCACTGCTTGATCGTTCGGTTCCCCGAATGGCGCTTCAGCCGCTCGTGGAGAACGCGATTGTGCACGGCATCATTCCGTCGGAGCTAGAGGAGGGCACGATTATTGTGCGGGCCTACCGGGACGGAGAACAGCTTGTCTTGGAGGTGGAAGACGACGGACAAGGTATGACGGTTCCCGAGGAAGGCTGGAGGATGCACATGGGACAGGCGGGACAAGAGCCGGAGCGTACGAGAGGAATCGGATTGTCTAATATCCAAGAGCGGCTGCAAACCCATTTTGGCGCATCGGCTCGTCTGGAAGTATCTAGTGAACGGGGCCAAGGCACCCTGATACGCATGAAGCTTCCCTGGATAGACCGGGCGTAAACGGATCTCGCTATCCTCTGGCGGCAAGGCGCAAGCCTTCCGTATCGTAAACCACTTGTTATGATCGCCGGATATTATACGAAATCGCCGTTTTGGCTAATTACCGGCTAATGGGGTCCTGAGTTACGATAATAATGTAAGCACTTACAAAACTACTTTAGGGGGACTCACCAACGT
Source organism: Paenibacillus sp. KS-LC4 (assembly GCF_036894955.1). Lineage (NCBI taxonomy): Bacteria > Bacillati > Bacillota > Bacilli > Caryophanales > Paenibacillaceae > Paenibacillus > Paenibacillus sp. KS-LC4. Next base: position 6,148,021 of record NZ_CP145905.1, read on the forward strand.
GAACATCAAAAAGCAGAGCAAATGGGTGGGCGGTTTCGTATCTGTAATGATGCTGACTGGGCTGCTTGCAGCCTGTGGCGGCGGCAACACAACTGGAGACAATAGTACGGGCAACAACGGAGGCACTGCTGCTCCTGCGGCATCGACTGCGGCCAGCACCGATCCGACACAGATTAGCGGCACCGTAAAGGTGTGGGACTGGGATGAAGCGTTCCAGAAGGGCATGATCGTAGAATTTAATAAAAAATATCCGAACATTAAAGTCGAAGTTACCGTCGTTAATCCGAACGATTACTTGCAGAAGCTGCAAAGCGGCATCGCTTCCGGCTCTGACGTTCCCGATGTCATTCTTGGAGAGTCGGCCTACCGCGGCAAGCTGTTTGACCTTGGTGTGCTTGACAACCTTGAAGCAGCACCATATCACTTCGATAAAAGTACGATTATGGATTACGTCGTGCCTTACGTCTCTAATTCCAAGGGTGAAGTCATTGCCGTTGATCAATCGCTAACGCCCGCAGGCTTCGCGTACCGGAGAGATTTGGCGAAGCAATATTGGGGCACGGACGACCCGGCTGAGCTAGAGAAAAAGATTTCGACATGGGATGATTTCATCGCTGCCGGCAAGGAGCTTAAAGAGAAGAGCGCTGATAAGGTGCTCATGTTCCCCGGCCTGGGCGACGCCTTCCTCGCCTTGAAAGGTCAGAACTTCGCTTCCTACGTAAACGGCACAGAAATTGATTTGACGAGCAAGCTGCAAAAGCCTTTGAACCGCTTGTTTGAGATGCGTGACGCTGGCATTATCGGCAAAAATGAATTGTGGACTCCCGCTTGGTCGGCCTCCATGGCGAAAGGCGAGTTCATGTTCTACCCAATGGCACCATGGGGAGCCAAATGGCATATTTCAGCGAATGATCCCGATGGCTCGGGACGCTGGGGTCTCGTCAAGGCGCCAGAGGGCGGCTTCACCCGCGGTGGAACAGCAATTGGCATTTATAAGGACAGCAAGGTGAAGGATGCGGCTTGGGCCTTTATCCAATATGCCTACTTGTCCGAGGAAGGCTCAGCATACAATTTTAAAACCTTTGGCAATATGACCAGCACCAAATCATTCTACGAAACCCAAAAAGCGCTCATCGACGCGCCAGGACCTTATGACGAATTTTTCGGCGGCCAAAATCTCGCAAAATATTTTGTCGAAAATATCGTTCCCGATATGAAAGGCGAAGCACAGTCCAAATACGATTCTGTCGTAGACTCTGTGTTCAACGCCCTTTATCCGCTATGGATGAAGGATGGATCGGTTACCGCCGACTCTGCGCTGCAGAAGTTCATTCAGGAAACGAAGAACAAGGCATCGGATGCGACCGTTAAGTAAATTTGGGGAAAACGAGGGATGACCGTGAATGCGGAACGCATAACTACCAACACTTCCGCCGCATCCAGCAAACGCAGATGGGGGCCACGCATGTGGCCCTATCTTTTCGCCCTGCCTTTCGTGCTGACGTATGCGGCATTTCAATTGTATCCAGTCCTATACTCATTCTTGCTCAGTCTGCATGACTGGAATGGCATAGGCGAGAAGACATTCGTCGGCTTTAAAAACTATGTACAGCTTTGGACGAACGACCCTTTGTTTATTAAATCCTTGTGGAACACCTTAATCATGATGGCGATGTTTATTCCCTTAACCTTGATTTTAGGACTCACGCTGGCGTATTGGACCTTCCATTTGACGCGTGGCAAGAGATTATTTCAGACAATCAATGTATTGCCATATATTACGACACCGGTAGCCATAGGCTTTATATTCTCCTACCTATTTGACTGGCAGACGGGCCTGGTGAACCTGCTTCTTACGAAGGTTGGATTGCTGGATGAAGCCTTCTACTGGCTTCAGGACCCATGGGGCTCCCGGGCGATTATTGCTCTAATGGTCATCTGGCGCAATCTCGGGTATTTCATGATTATTTTCATGGCTGGCATGACGGTCATACCGCAAGATGTATACGAGGCGGCTAAAATGGACGGCTCAACAGGGCTTCATACGTTCCGTAAAATCACAATGCCTCTGCTGCGGAGCATTATCGTCTTTCTCGTCGTCACATCCGTTATTAACGGCTTGCAATTATTCGATGAACCGAAGCTGCTTTATGGCGGATGGTCCGGCTCGGCGCAGGTTGGCGGCCCTGACAATACAGCGCTAACGATTATTTGGAAATTTGTGGATGAGTCATTTGGTTCCAACACGCGGTTTGGCTATGCTTCAGCTATTGCCTATTCGCTGTTCTTGCTCATCGTATTATTCTCCATTTTAAGCTACAAACTCACAGCACCTAAGGAGGACAAGCGATGAAAGCAGCCAGCATGTGGTTTTGTTTAATTGTCATCTCCCTGCTCTCGCTATTCCCATTTTATATTATGATCGTTATGGGAACGCATTACAGCGAGGATCTATTCAAGGGGATTCCTATTCTTCCGGGCAGCTATTTAGCTGAAAACCTGAGAACCGTACTACAGGCCGATTTTCTAAAGGTGTATGGAAACAGCTTGCTCGTATCTATTGCGTCCGTCGCTTTGGCGACATTAACAAGCACCCTTATCGGCTATGCTGTAGCGAAGTTTGATTTCCGCGGACGGAAGCTGCTCCAGACGTTCGTTATTATTACGATGATGGTACCGACCCAAGTCGGGTTGATCGGATATATTATCGAAATGAGACATCTCGGAGTAGGCAACACGCTGTGGCCAGTCATTCTCGTCTGGGCGGCATTCCCGTTTGGTGCGTTTTTCATGATCCAATTCATGCGCGATTCGATTCCGAACGACTTGCTCGAATGCGCGCGAATTGACGGCTGCTCGGAGCCTGGCATTTTCGTTCGGATCGTACTGCCCATCATAAAGCCGGGTCTTGCGACGCTCGCAACTCTCGTGTTCCTATGGTCGTGGAATAACTATTTGCTGCCGCTCGTCACCATTAATAAATCCGAGTGGTACACGCTCCCGATCTTCATCTCCAACCTGGGCATTGTGCATCGGACCGATTATGCGGCACGAATGACCGCTCTTACGATGACGACGATTCCCGTGCTCATCCTATTTATTCTTGGCTCCAAAACATTCATGAAGGGCTTAACCGCAGGTGCGGTAAAAGGCTAGACCCTTATTGGCAAAATAAACAGGCTCTACCTATAGCAACAGGTTTTATGACAAACCTGCCTGCTATAAGGAGAGCCTATTTCGCGTAAAGCAAGCATTCCTTTTGTTCAGGTCCCTTACTATCGAAATCATTTCGAGCTAATTGGGCTCAGCATTGCCCCCTCGCTGGCAGGTGGCTCCATTCATTCTTTACTTGATTCTCTTAATCTTTTGCGGGCAACGCCCGTACGATAGGCCGCTTCTATAACTGCCTCTCTTACTCTTTCTACTACCTTCTGATTGAATACGCTCGGTATAATATACGTTTCGCTCAACTCCTCATCCGTCACAACCGATGCAATTGCCTGTGCGGCCGCAAGCTTCATCGCTTCATTGATTTCACTCGCCCGGCAATCGAGCGCGCCGCGGAAGATGCCCGGGAAGCACAGCACATTGTTGATCTGGTTCGGCTTGTCGGAGCGTCCGGTTGCCATCACCCTAACATAAGGCTCCGCCAGCTCCGGGTCGATCTCCGGCACCGGGTTCGCCATGGCAAATACGATGGGGTCCTTCGCCATGGACTGGACGTCCTCGACCTTGAGAATATTCGGAGCCGAAACGCCTATAAATACATCCGCTCCCTTAATGACGTCGGGAAGGCTGCCCGCTTCCCGATTCGGATTCGTTAGCTCGGCAAACGTCGCCCAATGCGGGTTGTCATAATGCTTGTCTCCATGAATGGCGCCTTTGCGGTCCACACCGATTAAATTGCGCACGCCTGCGGCTAGAAGCATCTTCGAGCAAGCAATGCCTGCTGCCCCGATACCATTCACAACGACCTTAATATCCGACATTTGCTTGCCGGTAATTTTGAGTGCATTCAGCAGGCCAGCCAAAATAACGACAGCCGTTCCGTGCTGGTCATCGTGAAAAACAGGGATATCCAATTCCTGTTTCAGACGCTCCTCGATTTCAAAGCAGCGCGGTGACGAAATATCCTCTAAATTGATGCCTCCGAATGCGGGAGCGATGGACTTGACGATACGGATAATTTCTTCCGTGTCCTTCGTATCCAGACATATTGGAAAAGCGTCCACTCCCGCAAATTCCTTGAACAGCATCGCCTTTCCTTCCATGACAGGCATAGCCGCCATCGGACCGATGTCGCCAAGTCCAAGTACAGCCGTCCCATCGGACACGACGGCGATCGTATTGCGTTTGATCGTCAGCGAATACGCCTTGCTCGGCTGCTCAGCAATAGCTGTACAAACCTGAGCAACGCCGGGAGTATAGACCCGTGACAAATCATCCCGATTTTTCACTGGTATTTTGGAGGCGATTTCGATTTTCCCGCCCAAGTGGACAAGGAAGGTGCGATCGGAAACATGAATGACTTTAACGCCCTGCAGCCTCTCCAGTGCTTCAACAATTTGCTTGCTGTGTGCCTGATCGGATACGTTGACGGTAATATCGCGGACGGTGCTCGTACGACCCGACGAAATAACGTCTATGCCAACAATGTCCCCGCTTGTCCTTTCAATCGCAGCGGCGATATCGCCGAGCGAGGTGAGCTCCTTGTCGATTTGCAGCCGAAATATCATATACGTGCTTGCGCCGTTTGTGATGGACATGTTTATCTCTCCTTTTTAATTAATCGTCAGTCAATTGAATGGTGGGCATTGCTTTTTTATCTTTTGTCCAAAAGCTCCACTCCCGCAATTCCCGGGTTCGTCATCTCATACGGATCGAGAATGATTTGGAGCTCCTCTTCCGTCAGCACATTATAAAGCAGACATAGCTCACGAACGGGACGGCCTGTCAAAATGGCCTCGCGTGCAATTCTCGCTACAACCTCATAGCCAAGATGCGGGTTGAGCGCAGTAATAACGCCGACGCTTTTCTCCACATACTCTTTGCAGCGCTCCACATTCGCTTCAATTTCCTCCAAGCAATGAGCTCTGAAAACCTTGAACACTTGATTCATCATGCTGAGCGATTGGAGCAAATTAAATACAAGCACAGGCTCCATAACGTTAAGCTCTAGCTGACCGGCCTCCGATGCCAAGCATATCGTGTGGTCATTGCCGATAACCTGAAACGCCACCTGATTAACGACCTCTGCCATGACCGGATTAACCTTGCCCGGCATAATGGACGAGCCCGGCTGACGGGCGGGCAAATTCAATTCCCCGAATCCGGCACGCGGCCCGGAAGCCATCAAGCGCAAGTCATTGGCAATCTTGGACATATTAATCATGCATACTTTGAGCGCAGCGGACACCTCTGTATAAGCATCCGTATTTTGCGTAGCGTCTACCAAATGCTCGGCATTCGTAAGCGGCAGCCCGCTAATTTCAGCCAGCATTTCCACGACGCGCTTAATGTAACGAGGGTCGGCATTGAGACCCGTTCCGACGGCTGTTGCCCCCATATTCACCTCGTACAAATGGCCGCGCGTTTGTTTAATTCTCTTGATGTCGCGTTCCAGAACGCGGCTGTATGCCTCAAATTCCTGCCCAAGACGAATCGGTACACCATCCTGAAGATGCGTCCGTCCCATCTTGATAATGCCATCGAACTGCACCGCCTTTGCTCGAAACGTCGCCAGCATTTCCTCCATCGTCGCCAGCAGCTTCTCAATTAATACGAGCACTGCAATATGAATGGCCGTTGGGAAGGCATCGTTAGTCGATTGGGACATATTCACATGCGTATTGGGGCTGACTTTAAAATAATCGCCTTTCGTTCCTCCGAGCAGCTCGATCGCCCTATTGGCAATGACCTCATTCGTATTCATATTAATGGATGTGCCTGCTCCACCCTGTATTGGATCTACGATAAATTGCTCATGCCATTTGCCGTCGATCACTTCCTGCGCTGCCTGCATAATCGCTCTTCCAGTGTCCGGGTTCAGCTGTCTAATCTCCATGTTCGCTGCAACCGCCGCATGCTTAACGATAGCCATCGCACGAATTAACTCTTCATGAATGCGGTAGCCGGTAATTGGAAAGTTTTCCACTGCTCGCAGCGTTTGAATGCCATAGTAGGCGTCTTCCGGCACTTCTTTAGAGCCAAGAAAATCCTTTTCGATTCTGAAATGAGCTGACATTGGACGTTCCCCCTTGTTTTGAGCTTATGAGCTTATGAGCTTTTTTTGAGCGTCTCCAAATATTGTTGTCCCTTATTCTGATCATATTGTTTCTCCCATTTCGCCATTACAACCGTAGCAACGGAATTTCCGATAACATTCACTACGGTACGAGCCATATCGAGAATCCGGTCAATCCCTGCAATGAAAGCAAGGCCTTCAAGCGGGATGCCTACAGACCCAAGCGTGGCGAGCAATACGACGAACGAGGCACCCGGCACTCCAGCAATGCCCTTAGAGGTCAGCATCAGAACAAGCACCAGCATAATTTGAGAGCTGATTGGCATATGAATGCCGTACATCTGGGCAATAAACATCGCCGTAATCGCTTGATATAAGGTCGAGCCGTCCAAATTAAACGAATAGCCCGTCGGTACGACAAAGGAGGTGATGGCTTTCGGCACACCAAACTTCTCCATTTTCTCCATCATCTTAGGAAGTGCGGTTTCAGAGCTTGCTGTTGAGTAGGCTAAAATGAGCTCATCCTTTAATATGAGAATGAATGACATCAGTTTTGTTCCGCACAGCTTCGCAATTAAGCCAAGAATAAGCACCACGAATAGGAACATTCCAACATATACGGCTAGTACCAGCTTCCCCAATGGAATCAGAGAGGCGATGCCAAACTTGGATACCGTCATGCCGATTAAGCCAAATACGCCGATGGGAGCAAACTTCATAATTTGATTCGTGACCCAAAACATGGATTCAGCTAGGCCTTGGAAAAAAGCCAGCACCGGCTTTCCTTTTTCCCCAATAGCAGCAATCCCCAAGCCTAAAAATACGGAAAAGAATATAATAGCGAGCATATCGCCGGCAACTAAGGATTCGAAAATGTTTTTCGGAACAATATTGACGAAGGTGTCCATAAAGCTATGACTGGTTACCTCCTTCGTCGCCTCCACGTATTTCGTAATGTCCGATTTCGCCAGAGAATCCATATGAACCCCAGCTCCAGGCTGGAACAGATTTGCGATGATGAGGCCAAAAACGATAGCGGCTGTCGTCACGATTTCAAAATAAAGAATCGTTTTCCCGCCTAGTCTGCCAAGCTTTTTAATATCTCCTACCCCAGCTATTCCGACAACCAAGGAGGATACGACAATCGGAACGACAATCATTTTGATCAATCGAATAAAAATATCTCCCGCTGGCTTCAAATAGCTTTCGATGGTTGGATTGCCATAAAAGATGGCTCCTACAGCAACCCCTAAAATAAGGCCGGCTAAAATTTGAAAAGCCAATCCAAATTTTTTCATCCTTAATCCCCATTTCTATTGTTTATTAAGCGCTTTCATTTATGTGTCTAAGCTGTTTCCTTGAATGGTCTCATTGTACGGGCAAGCTACACCAATCTATTCGAATCTACAAACTCGTTATAAGAATTTATTAATTTCGGCATAATGAGGAGACAAAAGGACGCTTTTCACGAAGGAAAATGGGAAATGATGTCGAATGACTGTTACGTCATACAAGAAAGGGGGCTGGAATGCAGCATTGAGGGACAAATGGCTTTTGCTGCTGCTCATGGTTGTTTCGGTGCCGCTTGCGGGGGAATTGAATTTTTATCCGTTTCATAATGATTTTCGGGTCAGTCTGGGAACGCCAACCTTCTTTCTGTTTTTACTATGGCTAAGGTTTCCTTCCCCCTTCGTCTCCGGCCTGCTTGTCGGCGCTGCGGTTACCTTTTTTCGCACGGGGCTTGAGGTGGCTATCGAACCAGCAAGAAGCTGGGACGCTGCTTTTCTGCACCATTATCCGGTATTTTTCTACTATTTGATCTATGCGGCTGCATTTGGAGCTGTACGACTGAATCGCTATCATAATCGCCCCATTATTCTCGGCTTATTAGGGGTGACCATTGAAATTGCCGCATCGCTCACAGAGCTGCTGATGCGCTATTCGGTTACGGAGCAGGTCGTGAGCTTCTCCACTTGGAATCAAATTTTGCTCATCGGGGTTTTCCGAAGCTTCTTTGTGCTTTCCTTATTCAATCTCGTCATGCTAAGGCAGTCGAGGGCGGCCGAGGAGCTGACGCGCAAGGAAAATGAGAAGATGCTGCTGCTCATCTCGGAGCTGTATGAGGAATCCATTCAATTGAAGAAAACGCTGCACAATGCCGAGAATATCGCTCGGGACAGCTATGGGCTCTATCAATCGTTAAAGGCTGAACATCCCGCGCCGCTTGAAGAGCTGGCTCAAAAGGCGCTGCAAATTGCGGGACAGGTTCATGATATCAAAAAGGACAACCAACGCATTTACGCCGGACTGTCCGGCTTGATCACGCACGAAAGCGAATATATGCGGGTAGAAGCATTAGTCGATATTGTTCTACGCTCCAATGAGAAATATGCCCGCTCGCTCGGCAAGCAAATCGATTTCTCCCTGCACATGGAGGGAGTCTTTCCCTTGTGTCACGTATACGTTTCATTGTCCTTGCTCAATAACCTGGTCGTGAATGCCGTTGAAGCCTTGAATGAAACAGGCATGATTCGGATCAAAGTTACGCGGGAGCAGGAGTCTGTTGTTTTTAGCGTAGCCGATACTGGCCCGGGCATTGCACCCAAGTATCGAGAGAAAATCTTTATGCCCGGCTATACAACGAAATATGATGAAGCCGGCACTCCCTCTACGGGCATTGGCCTTGCTTACGTCAAGCAGGAGACAGAGCGTCTGCTCGGAACCGTCCGGGTTCAGGCTGGCAGCGATGAGGAGGATACTATTTTCACAATTACGCTGCCTGTGAGTCAAATAGGAAAGGAGGAGTAGAACGATGCGTTTCTTTATTATTGATGATGACCCGGCCGTACGCTCCATGCTGGAGCAAATGATCGAGGATGAGGATTTAGGAATTGTTGTCGGCGAAGCGGAAGACGGGGCGTATGTCGATCATACTTTGCTCACCCTCAAGCAGGTGGATATCGTGCTGATTGATTTGCTGATGCCCATTCGAGACGGCATAGAAACCGTTCGAGCCATCACAAGCAGCTTCAAGGGAAAAATCATCATGCTATCTCAAGTGGAATCCAAGGATATGATCGGCAAAGCCTATTCCTTCGGAATTGAACACTATATTACCAAGCCCGTCAATCGTTTGGAATTTATATCGGTTATTCGCAAAGTTTCCGAGCTGCTGCGTCTTCATCAATCGCTTCGGGATATTCAAAAATCGCTCAGCTCCCTTGGCATAGGCGGCGCATTAACAGAGCAAGAGGCGGCCTCTCCTGATAAAAGCATCACCACCTGCGGTAACTACGTTTTATCGGACCTTGGTCTAATCGGCGAATCCGGCTGCAAGGATCTACTGGAGATGCTCGACTACTTGTTCCGTTATGATCGCGAGCATCCATTGGAGCAGGGCTTTCCTCCGCTTCAAGAAACGTACCAGCAGCTTGCCCAGAAAAAGCTAGGCCCCGGCGCTTCGGCATCCGACTTGAAGAAAGAGGTCAAAGCCGCCGAGCAGCGGGTTAGGCGGACGGTCAATCAGGCATTGACCCACTTGGCCTCTTTAGGGTTGCTTGATTATGCGAATCCCAAGTTCGAGCAATACGCGAACAAGTTTTTTGATTTGAGCGATATCCGCAAACGAATGAAGGATTTGGAGAGTGAGGAAGCTGATTCAGCCAGCTTGATTAGGCAAAACACCAAAAAATTTATTCAAGTGCTTTATTTTGAAGCTAAAAAGCTAATGAGTCAGCGGTAATAGAGCTGACTCATTCAAAAAAATATCCCCCAATTGGGGGAGAATCGGGGGATATTAACTTCATATCGGGGGAGATATGAGTTTTCATAAAACGACTTGGATTTATTTATCCTGCTTCGCCTTCACTCATGCGAATTGGCTATTCCATACCTTGAATCAATTCCTTAATTGAGCTATTGCTCTCCAAGGCACGGAGGATGATCGTCAAGGCTTCAGCACGAGAGCCGCTAGTATTAGGTTCAAATCGTTGGGCAGATACACCTTGAATCAGTTGGGCAGAGGAGGCCTGTTGAATAACTTCCTTCGCCCAATAATCGTTGTTAATATCCTCAAAGCTGGCTGGGTTGCCTGCTGCCAGCTTGCTAAAATCAAGCAGGCGCGCTAATATTGCCACCATCTCCGCACGGGAGATCGTTTCATCCGGTTTGAAGCTTCCATCAACATATCCCATCACAATACCCTTCGCTGCCAAGGTGTTAATGTAGGTTGATGCCCAGCTTGAGGCTGTATCGTTAAAAGAAATGGACGACTTGCTATCTGTTTCCAGTGCAAAGGCACGGGAAATCATTGCCGCGAACTCCGCTCTCGTCACCGAAGCGTTCGGGTGGAACGTGCCATCCTGATAGCCGTTAACAATACCCAGCTTTACCGCGATAGAGATCGACTTATTTCCCCAATGATTGGAGCTGTCACTAAAAGTGACATTCTCGTCCTTAGCGGCAGCGATTGAGTCGCTGACAGCTTTCATTAGGGCCTCCTCATTAATGACCTCTGAACGGAAAGCATTGACCTTTGGATCAATTGGAGCCGGACTTGGCGTTGGCGGTATAACGACGGGGCTTGATGTTGCTCCGTTCCCACTGCCGCCACTAGTCGAAGTGGATGCTCCCGCCCTCGTTACGGTTACCGTGTAAAGCTTCGTTGTGCCGTCTTGCGCCGTCACAAGGATGCTGATTACATTGCTGCCAACGTTAAGAGCAATCGCTTCGCTGGCTTGACCGCTTGCGGTCGCTGTACCATTCACCGTTATTGTCGCTTGGCTATCGGATACGCTTGCCGTTGCAGTCGTACTGGTTACGCTATTGTCTACACTAACGTTGTACGAAGTAGCTTCGGATGTGAAGACTGGCGATAGTGCGCCGCTTGACAACGCTAATCCGCTCAGATCGGCATTTTCACTGCTTGCGCGATTTACGGACAGCGTATAAGTTTTTGCTGTACCATTTTCTGCTGTTACCTCAATTTGAATCTGATTTAATCCAATGCTCAGATTCGGGGCGTAATAAGAATATACATTGTCCGTTACCGACACATATTGTGCGCCCGTTACCGCAAGAGTTTGATTCGAGTCTCCTTTGCTCAGAGCCAAATGGAGGCTCGTGACGGTATTCGCTACATCAATGTGATAGTCAAATTCCGCTGCTGAAAATGCCGGGGTCAAAGCTCCCTCGTCTGTTGACAGGTTAGACAGCAATGTCTCTGCCGACTCCCATTTCGCATATAGCAGTGTATTTTCAATAATGGTTGTATTGAAATCGAAAGCATGGGTGAAGCTGCTGTCGCTGTACCAGCCTGCGAATGTATAGCCTGCCTTCGTTGGAGAGCTTGGCTCCGTCGCATTGCCATTATCACTCACCGTCTGGCTGCTGACCGACGAGCCTCCGCTGCTGTCGAAGCTAACGGTAAAGGTCAGCGGCGTGTTTACCGTTACCTTCGCGGCTCCGCTTGTGGCTATCGCCGTCTTTGTTCCATTTACGCTATTGTTCGTATTCGTCACAACAACGTAGTAATACGTTGTACCTGCGCTTGCCGTCGGCGCCTCGTACTCGGCGTCCGTCGCATCGTCAATCACCGTACCGCCACTGTTGCTGTTAGTCGTATTGCTGTACCACTGGTAGCTCAGCGTACCTCCATCGCTCACCGAAGCCGTGACGGACAGCGTTGGGCTCGTATCCCCGACGTTCGCCGTCTGATCCGCTGGCTGGCCGTTGATGCTTGGCGCTTCCGCGTTTACCAGCGCATTTACGGATACCGCCGCAGGGCTGCTCGTGGTTGAGGCTGCTTGCACACCGTTCACGCTATTGTTCGTATTCGTCACGACAACGTAGTAATACGTTGTACCTGCGCTTGCCGTCGGCGCCTCGTACTCGGCGTCCGTCGCATCGTCAATAGGCGTACCGCCACTGTTGCTATTAGTCGTATTGCTGTACCACTGGTAGCTCAGCGTACCTCCATCGCTCACCGACGCGCTGACGGATAGCGTTGGACTCGTATCCCCGACGTTCGCCGTCTGATCCGCTGGCTGGCCGCTGATGCTTGGCGCTTCCGCGTTTACCAGCGCATTTACGGTTACCGCCGCAGGGCTGCTCGTGGTTGAGGCTGCTTGCACACCGCTCACGCCATTATTCGTATTCGTCACGACAACGTAGTAATACGTTGTACCTGCGCTTGCCGTCGGCGCCTCGTACTCGGCGTCCGTCGCATCGTCAATCGGCGTACCGCCACTGTTGCTATTAGTCGTATTGCTGTACCACTGGTAGCTCAGCGTACCTCCATCGCTCACCGAAGCCGTGACGGATAGCGTTGGACTCGTATCCCCAACGTTCGCCGTCTGATCCGCTGGCTGGCCGCTGATGCTTGGCGCTTCCGCGTTTACCAGCGCATTTATGGTTACCGCCGCAGGGCTGCTCGTGGCCGTGGCTGCTTGCATACCGTTCACGCCATTGTTCGTATTCGTCACAACGACGTAGTAATACATTGTACCCGCGCTTGCCGTCGGCGCCTCGTACTCGGCGTCCGTCGCATCGGCAATCGGCGTACCGCCACTATTGCTATTAGTCGTATTGCTGTACCACTGGTAGCTCAGCGTACCTCCATCGCTCACCGACGCGCTGACGGATAGCGTTGGACTCGTATCCCCAACGTTCGCTGTCTGAACCGCTGGCTGGCCGCTGATGCTCGGCGCTGCGGCGTTAGTCATTGACGCTGTTTGCCGGATTATCCCTTGCTGACCGGTCACTAGGTAGGTGCCAGCGCCAGATGCCAGACCCCATAACCCCCCTGAGTAACCGATGTTATGACTCGTCCAGTTGATGCCATCGGAAGAGCTAAGCAATTTGCCCGACTGCCCTGCCACAATAAATCGGCCGTTATCATAAATGGCCCGATAATATGCATATGCAGCCGGGAACATCGGATCTGTCCCTGGTATTCTTTGACGCTGCGTCCAGGTGACGCCGTCCGCAGAAGTCAAAATAAGCTCTTCATACCCCGTCGCTACGAATACCCCGTTGCCGTAAGCTGCGCCGTAAAGCTGATTAGTTGTGCCGGAGGTGCTGCTTGTCCAGTTAATCCCGTCCGTCGAAGTGACAATTGTACCCTGATTACCTACGGCCACATACTTTCCATTGCCATAAGTGATGCGATTAAGCGCAGACGAGGTGCTGGAAGCCCGACTCGTCCAGGTTACGCCATCCGTGGAAGTTAGAATGTACCCATTATCCCCTACAACTACGTACAAATTGTTCCCGTATACGGCATCCCGAAGCACGCTAGACGTGCCGGAACTCTGCCCCGTCCACGTAGTACCGTCCGGAGAAGTGAACAAATTGCCCGACCAGCCAACTCCGATAAACAAGCCGCCACCGTAGCTGACGCTCGCCAAGAACGAAAAACCCGGAGGAGAAGTCACGGCGCTCCACGTTACGCCGTCGGTAGAGGTGACGATCTTGTCTCCACCTGCCACGAACACACCATTGCCGTAAGCGACCCCATACATCGTGTCCGTAGAGCCTGATGTTCTCGCCGTCCAGTTGTCCAGCGCAGTAGACGCATACGCGGAATTATACGCGGGCATGAGACCCGCTACTAAGAGCACAGCCAAAACCAGAGATAAGTAACGTTTCATTGCGGTTTCTCCCTTTCTTTATTCAACAGGATTCAATCTCCTGCTAAATCATAGCAATGAGTCTCTTTGCAAAGACTCAACAAACACTCAACAAGAAATGATAAATTTCGTCAAAAAAGAGCGCGTATCCGAATCCCATGTCGATAAAGGGCTTCGTATACGCGCTACTGCTTTCGATTGCCATTGTGATGTGCTAATGAACGTCCATCCATTGTCTGGCTTCCTTCCCGACCTCTACTCCAAACTCGGTTTGAAGCATATGATGCAGCCAATCATATTGCTTCTTCGCCGAGATACGGTCGTCGGCAAGCACATAGACGCGAATCAGCTTCGTATGCAAAGTCTCATTAAACGGATCACATGCAAGCGCCCTTTTTAAAACTGCGGCAGCAGCAGAAAATTCCTGCTCCTGTACGTAATGGTCATGAATTTGCAGCAATAGCCCTACGTATTCGCTTTCCAGGCGGCTCCGTGTCTGCTCAGCCCACGTAAAGGCGCTGTCTTCCAGATAGCCCGTAAGATAGACGTTCGCCAGCTCTTTTTCATAGGCTTTGACCTCCTCGGTCGCAATCGGAATACCGCCTGATACCAATCGACGAAACGCATCGTAATCGCAGTCCAAACGGTTCATCTCCAGCTTGTAATAGCCTTTGACGTAATGGATGCTGCCGTCTAACCCGGCATTCTCCAACTGCTTTCGAAGATAGTGTACCGTCGTGTTTAACTGAGCGACTGCCCGTTTTGCATCAAAATCGCCCCATAAAGCATCTATAATTCGATACTTATCTATCGGTTCTCCCCGATGGTGGATTAAATAAGCCATAAGCTCCTTTGTTTTGGAGGTGCGCCATTTGATTTCATCTTTATCTGCTTGCCCCGTATGCACATGGAATCGGCCAAAGCAGCGTACCTTGATACTCATCGGTGTTTTTATTTGCTCTTGCGACTTGTTCAAAGTCTGAAGCAAGCGATTTGCATAACCCGATAAAATCGAAGAGCCTCGCTCTGAGCGGTGCTCCTGATGCGCTCCCAAATAGGCGGACAGCATCTCCGCCATGATAGGCCCTTCATCCGCGAAGCTGCGAATGAATCCTTCCGGCTCCGCCAAGCGTAAAGCGGTGTCTAGCAGGCTGAGCGCCTTCTGCGTTTGGCCGGCGTGATACAGCGTCACGCTTTGCAGGATAACCATTTTAATGCGATCCCGAAGACGCTCCTCCTTCCAGAACAACCGCTGCAAGGCTTCCGATAAAAATAGGGCTTCGTTCGTGCGCCCGCATGCAGCAAGCACTCTCGCCAATGCCATATACTCAGCTACACCATTAAGCGATAATTCATCCGCAGCAGCTATCCCGCACCGTTCCAACCATTCGAGTGCATAGGGCATGGACCGTTGCCGCACAGCCAAACAAGCCTGCTCTGCTTCGATTTTTCGCAAAAACCGCCCATAATCAGGTGATTCGATACGCAATTTCAGCTCCTCCAGCAGCTCTAGAGCACGTTCCTGATTCCCCAATGCTTGCTGAATTCTCGAAGCGCTAATGTATATTTGCAACAGGCTCCGCGGATTATATTTTTTTCCAATCGGCTTCAACAAATGATCAATATGAACCTCGGCTTCCTCCAAACGGTTCCATTCATAGAGCACCGCACTGTAAGAAGCTTGAAATATGGCGGCAGACGGATGGATTTTACTTTGCCCCCAATGTTGAATCCACTTGATCATAAAAGCAGCGGCCGCATGATAATCGTTAATATAGGACATATGATCATCAAATTCATCGTGACCGTAGTATTTGTTATCCCCCATGGATTCGAATAGGCTGCCTTCTGGCGCGACGCGCTCCGACAGCTCAAAATATTGTGATATCCGATCCAAATCCTTCTGAAAATAACTCGCGCTCGCACACAAAAAGTACATGTTGCCCATTATTTGCTTCCATTCCGAGTCGTCCATGCTCCCTCGCATGGCCTCATAGCGGACTTTCGCCTGTTCTATTTTTCGAGCGGCCGATTCCCACTGCCGAGTACCGATTAAGAAGGATAAATAAAACATTTCGACCATGGGCCTCTTTGAAAGGACGCTTTCTGGCAACTGCAAAACCCATCCGCTTACTTTTTCAGCCTTTTTGTGCAGGAAATCCTGAAGATTTTTTTCAATAATCCGAACAACGTCATCGTACTGACGCCCCTCCAAGTAATGCTCGACTGCCTCCTCCTCAAAGCCATGAGACTCCTGCCACTTCGCCGCATGAACATGGGCTTGCGCCCATAGCTCGGGAGACGTGCGGGTAAACTGCCTCTGCAAAAAATCGGACAGCAATGGGTGATACCGATACCAGTGGCTATGATCGTCCAGCGGGATCGTAAACAAATTCAACTGCTCTAGCTTTTCCAAATACGCCTGACAGCTCGAATGCCCTGTAACGGCTTGGCACAGAGAATCATTCATGCGGCTTAAAATAGATGTCTGGAGCAAAAAAGTGCACAGGTCTTCTGGAAGATCGCGGAATACTTCCTCAAACAGGTAATTGGAGATGTAATGCTGATGACCGCTGAATTGCTTTATGGATTCCGCGATGTTTCCGCTGCTCTTTAGCGTGAGCGCCGCAAGCTGCAATCCGCTGATCCAGCCTTCCGTCTGATCGAACAGCTCTGCAACTTGCTCCCTCGATAGCGACAAATCCGTCGTTTCTCTGAAGAACATTAACCCTTCCTCCAGATGAAACCGCATATCCTTCACTGTAATTCGTCGCATTTCTCCTTTGGCCAGCAGCCTCGCGGTAGGAATGGAGAGCTCGGTACGGCTGGCGATATAGAGATGAATATGAGAAGGCATGTGTTCCAGCATATAAATTAATGACTTCTGAATATCGGGATGCTCAATGAGATGGTAGTCGTCCAGAACAATCACCAGCTCGCTGGATTGCTGATCCAACGCGTTCAGCATGGCCGAGATTACAGGCTCCAAGGACATGGAAGAGGCCAAGGGCCCTTTTTCCAGAAGGGGCTCAATAGTTTGGGCAAAACCCGGAACCTCCTTCTGAATCGAAGCCGTTACACAGCTCCAAAAAGGAATCCATGCATCGTCCTGCTTATCCAACGATACCCAAGCCACTTGTGCACCTATTTGTCTCGCCCATTCGCTTAACGCTGTCGTCTTTCCATAACCAGCCGGAGCGGTGATTAGCGTCAGCTTGGCTCCCAGTCCCTCGTTGAGCCTGCGTATCAGCCTTGGCCGAAGCACTAAAGGGTTTCGTACATGGGGAATATATAGCTTCGTTTGAACAATCAACTGGAAACCCTCCACGATAAATGCTATATCCACTCGATAATTAGGAAGATGGCTTTTATTTAAATTTTGCAACACCCTCTTACACCGACAGTCGATTTCGAATGATTACTATTTCGACAATAACAAACATAATCCTACATGCTTAACGCTATTGCCGCTATCAAAATATTTGGCTGCCCGATTCGCTTTTTTAATAGTGCGGTTCGTCTCATGAAGTTTCAAACATAGCTGGTAAATATTTGCGAAAATGTGATTTACATAATATGCTAAATATGGTACCATCGTTTTGAATACGTTTACATTTATGGATGCGCATGGTTTTAATTAGCGAGTTTGGGTGCTGCTGCGTGTCGGAAGAGGGGAGGCTATTTCGTATTGAAAGGGCTTACAACCAGATAGTAAAAGGAGAGTAGTTTCTAAAAAGTTTAATTAGCTTCTAAAGAAAGTAATAGAACCGAGTGAATCAGGGTCCACTCGAACTAGCAAGGCCAAGAGCAATCACCAATTTATTCAAGGAGGATATTTGAAATGAAGAAAACCTTATCTCGCATTGTTAGTCTAGCTTTGGTCACTGCGTTAATGGTGCCTGCGATGTCTTATGCTGCGTCCCAGACACCAAACCAGAGCAGCGCTGCTGTCACGGCTGCCACCGGACCTATTATCCCGGCTCCACAGGGTTATACCAATTATCGTGCCAATATTCCGCACGGAAACGTACAGCAGATTTCCTATTATTCCTCAACAGTAGGCAAGACGAGAAATGCAATGGTGTATACGCCTCCGGGCTATTCACCTTCGAAAACCTATAATGTCCTATACTTGCTGCACGGTATTGGCGGAGATCAGTATGAATGGCTCAATAATATGAATCCACGGAATATTCTCGACAACCTGTACTCCGAGAACAAGCTGGCTCCGATGATTGTCGTATTCCCGAACGGCCGCGCAATGTGGGATGATCGTCCAATAGGCGATATTTATGCTGCGGACAAGGTTGCTGCTTTCGAAAGATTCCAATTTGATCTGATTAATGATCTCATTCCTTATGTTGACTCCCATTTTCCGGTAAATACAAATCGACTGAATCGCGCAATAGCTGGCTTATCCATGGGAGGCGGACAAACACTGAACTTTGGACTAGCTAATCTAAACAAATTCGCTTGGATTGGCGCGTTCTCATCCGCCCCTAATACGAAGTCGGCATCGCAGCTCATCTCCAATCCAATTCAGGTGGCGAGCCAACTGAAGCTGCTGTGGCTGTCATGCGGCGCATCGGATGGCCTGCTGTGGGTCAGCCAAAATTTCCATAATAGCTTGAACTCTATGAATGTACCGCACATGTGGTATCTGGACGTGGGCGGACATGAGGGGAAAGTTTGGAGCAGCGGACTTTATCAATTCTCGCAACGCATCTTTAAATAAAACAATTGCTACTGCGCTCCCCATACGTGGCATAAGCCCATAGCGCTGTCCTAGGAGCCCTTTAGGAGCCCTTATGTGAAAGCTGGACGAAAACCGTAATGTTTTCCGTCCAGCTTTTTTTGCGTATTCATGCTGATTCGGGCTATTTTTGACCGCATACCTAATTTCGCAAATAGCTTTTGCAATCTGAAAAAGGCGCCCCTTCGGGCACCCTCTGACGCTGATTCCATTATAGCTTGAACTTATCCACGACCGCTTGCAGTTCCACTGCCATACGGGTCAGATGCGACGACGAGGAAGATATATCCTCCATTGAAGCCAGCTGCTGCTGCGTTGCTGCCGATACCGTCTGAGCGCCCGCTGCTGTCGATTGAGAAACATGAGAAATATCTCCAATTGCCTTCACCACTTGCGATGTCCCTGAGGAAATTTGCTCAGCTGTCACGGTAACCTCACGAACCTGACGATCCACCTCGTCAACCGAATGCTCAATATCGGCGAATAGCCTTCCCGCCTGCTGAACGACATTCATGCCTACGCTTACTTCCTTCGTCGTTACACGCATCGAATTTTCCACTTCGCTGATTTCTTCACGAATCGCAACGATTAGAGCAGCGACTCTCTCCGTAGAAGACGTGGATTGCTCGGCTAGCTTCCTTACTTCTCCTGCAACTACGGCGAAGCCGCGACCTTGCTCCCCTGCCCTTGCGGCCTCAATTGCTGCATTTAATGCAAGCAGGTTTGTTTGCTGGGATATAGATGAAATAGCCTCAATAATTTGGCCAATCTCCGCCGAAGTATGCACCAAATGGCTAATGACGTCCGACAATCCGTCGACTGAGCTGTTTATCGAGCTCATTTGCTGCACGGCGCTTTGAACCGCTTGTCCGCCTTCCGTTGATTTCACCGAAACCTGCTCCGTCATTGCTGCTGCCGTATGCGCGCGTTCGACAATTTGCTGTATTTTGCCCGAAACGTCATCAATTGTGCGTGAACTATCGTCAACTAAGCTCACCTGCTCATTTGCACCATCCGCCATTTGCTCAATTGTACCTGCAATATACTCCGTGGCCGATGCGGTTTGACCCGCGCTTGCTGACAGCTGTTCTGACGATGCTGCCAATTGAGTGGCCGAATGACCAACCTCGGATAAAACCGTTCTAAGTGAATCAACCATTAGATTAAAGGTAGCGCCAAGCTCACCGAACTCATCCTTCGACTTAACGTCCACCCTCTGACTTAGGTCTCCCCGACTTATGATTTGGGAGGCATCGGATAGAGCTCGCAAAGGCTTCGTAATGGACCGAACGATGAAGAACATAAGGCATGCCCCGATTAGCGTGAACACCGCAATGACGAGCAGCGTATTATTTAAAATAGGGGCCGCTGTACGTGTAACCTCACTTGGCGAGCGATCGCCTGCTATTTTCCAACCCGTTAATGCATTTGTAATGTAGATCAACCGCCGAATATCTCCTTCAGGAGATTCCTGTTCCATTTGACCTGACTCGTCGGTGAACATCGCCGGGGGTTGATTAGCTGCATCTGTTGTTGCTTCCTCGGATGTATCGGTTGTCATGCTAGCATCTGCGCTGGTTGTCATGCTCGCTGTCATGTTAGCTTCAGCAGCGGTACTATCCGTTCCCTCTGATGCTTCTCCCACGCCCCAAGGAGGAGGAACGATGCCGAAGCCATCGGAGCTGACAATAACTATAAAACCATTTTCTCCGATTTTAACGTCACCGACAGTCTGCTTTAACTCTTCCAAATTAAGCACAACAGCGACTACCGACTGTCCGTTACTCGCGGCTTTCGTTACAGCCACCACCGTATTTCCTGTTTCCGTCGAAGTGTATGGCTCCGTAATTACTGCCTGACCTTTATTTTTCATAGCCTGCGTGTACAGCGTACTTTCCACCGGATTATAATCCGAGGCCAGCTTCAGACTGCTAGGGGCATAAAGGTACTCCCCGCTGCTTTCAATGACGGTGACAGCCTCAGCCTCGGGGTGATTCTGCGCATACACATTCAACTGCTCGCTAGCCGTTTCAGTGGAGAGCTGCTGCGACAATGTATTTACATCAGTAATCTTAGCTTGTATGTATTGATCGACCATCTTGCTAACAAGGGCTATATCAGTTGTAGCCATGCTCTGGAGCTGGTCATCGACCTTGTTTTTGGCCGCAATGTAAGAAGAACCCCCGATTGCTAAGCTAGGCAACAATAGAATAAGCAGAAACGAAATCATTAATTTATTTCGGACTGAGACGAGCTTCATCTTAAACCTGGATTGAAATCGTTTTTTAATGGGTTTCATCTAGATGTCTCCTTCATCTATAACTTTGTTACCACGATTATATTCTATTTCAAATTTTTACATATGAACCTAAACTTAAACTCCGCTGAAGAAACGCTGAAAGGGCAAAACCAAGCAAAAACGACTTCGTCGTCCTTCTAGGTAGAGCGAAGAGCTATGCCTTTGACTTCTAAGCGGATATTAAGGATGCACCTTATTATTTCTTTGAATTTAAAAAAATCGCGTCCTCCAAGTGGAGAACGCGATATGAAGCAGAATAACTTCGTATTTTAATAGGTTCACTAACGCTTTCGAGCGACTACCGCTAAACGGCCGTTTTCGGTCGAGTACTCGCAAGTGGACAGCACAATAAGCTTGTCACCATACTGGGCTGTTACGCCAGTATCATAAAGAGCGAGTTCCTTGATGCTCTGAACATACGAGTCGAACTCGGTGGACGTACTTACATTCTCAATCTGGTAGTATTTAAAAACGTCGTCCGATTTGCGATAAATTTCTGAGACGATAACGGCTACTATTTCATACTCTTCCTTCTCGTAAAGCGTGCTGAACTGAAACGTAGCATGCTCTTTATAAAAGCTTTCGTTCTTGTACTTCATTAAATCCTTAAACATCCAGCCGCTTTTCATGTGATGTCCATGAATCAGCAAAATGTCCGAGCCATTGGCCTGACTATGTGCATCCAAAAAAGGGAGGCCGCCTTTGGTTTCCTTCTTATCGAAATCATGATTGAGATAGTACTCCGCATCCTGTGGCCTCTGCATGACCGGGTACTCAATTCGGGTGCCGTCCATTTTCAGCCAGCCGACAATGTCCGAGTTTCTCTCGTAAAGCTCTCGAAATTCAGGAAGCATGACCGGCTCATTCGCCTTATCAAGCAAAAGAGAGGGGAATACATCCCCTCCTACTTTTTCCGAGCCTTCCTCCCAAACCTTTGTCAGTTCGTCGATTTTCTGCTGCTCAGCATAGTCGCGCAGGAGAGTTCTCGAAATACTAACGAGGGAGAATACGAACACAAGGAAGGAAACGGCGATAAGAATTTTTTTAGCTTTGCTCATTTCTTACCGCCTTTCCGATCACTGGATGTGCTTTTTCCTCTTGTTACCGATTAGACAGAACCCAATTGTCATCAAGGACATCAGTGCCAAAGCCATGTAGAAGCCTGGCGGTAAGCTATCGTCTCCAGTCTTCGGAGCATCGTCCAGCTCGTTGCTGCCATTAGCGGTTCCGCTATTGCCATTTGCTGCTTCGTTGTTACCGCTATTGGTTTCACCGTTTCCGTTGCTGGTTCCAACGTTTCCGTTGTCGGTTCCGCTGTTACCATTGCCTGTTCCAACGTTTCCGTTGTCGGTTCCGCCGTTGCTATTGCCCGTTCCAACGTTTCCGTTGTCGGTTCCGCTGTTGCCATTGCCCGTTCCAACGTTTCCGTTGTCGGTTCCGCTGTTGCCATTGCCCGTTCCAACGTTTCCGTTGTCAGTTCCGCTGTTACCATTTCCCGTTCCAACGTTTCCGCTGTCGGTTCCGCCGTTGCCGTTGCCCGTTCCAACGTTTCCGTTATCGGTTCCGCCGTTGCCGCTGCCACTACCCGAGTTGCCGCCTGAGCCGCCACCGGAACGGATCGGCTTCATTGGCACATCATATTTTACGATGTCGAAATCGACAGAGATCGTACCACTCGTATGTGTCTCGTATCCGTCCTTTGTTACAATTAAATAGTAATCTGCTTCAGGAAACACCATGTACGCATAGAAGCCATTTACATCGCTATCCTGCTCAGGGCTCTTGTTGTCGTGCGGTGGAAAATTTGGAACCGCAGGAAGCGTTACTTTTGTATCCGGAATGCGGCCTTTATCTCTATTGCGCTGTGTATCCGCATAATACAATGTAACCTTGGCTCCATCAATTTTCTTGCCAGTAACGGCATCTCCTGTCGTTTCATCATACACCGTACCGTAAGGGTCGACCAATTCCTCGGAAATATTAAGCTCTCCATTAGCCTTTACGTCCAGTTGCGTTACTTTGAGAAGCAGCTCCTCACCCGTATCAGCTTTATAGCGAACCTCCATTGTGTACTTTTGCTCGCTTAGCCCTTCCACGGAGAAGGTTCCGTTTGAAGCCATTGGAAACGCCTTAGGACGACCGTTCTCCTGAATATAATTTCCGTCCCTGTCCTTCAAATAGATAGACATCTGGCTAGTAAATGAATCACTAAATAGCTCTGTCGCTCCATTCGACTGCTTGAACAGCACGATCCCTACCGCCGTAATATCCGCTGGAACGGTTTCGCCTGTCACATTGCCGTCCACATTTGCTTTTTGCGTGAACGCAACAGGGACATCCGTCCCGCCTACCTGATACCACTTCGTATACGTGATCGTATAGTCGGTATCTGCTGCGGCAGGGATTGAATATTCACCCTTCTCATTCGTCTCCGTCTGAAGCTCCCTGCCGGTCTTCAGATCAATCACCTTAATTGGTGCATTTGGAATGACTTTTCCCGTGTTATTGTCACGCAGTACGCCTTCCAGATAGGGGCGCGTATTGACAAAGTGTGCTTCTGCCACCTGTTTCTCCGGAATGGTGCCTGTGTGAACGAAGCTTTCGGGATCGGTCACATAGCCATCAATCGAGTAATCATCTTGGGTCACCTTATACTGAAGACCAGTTGGGAGTCCTTGCACAATGAACGTCTGGCCATCTGTAAGCTCGAAGGTATCTCCGCTCTTGATTACGCCCTTGTCACCGTCCGACCTCTCGTAGGAGTAGGATTCGCCTGCTCCCTCGCCTGTGAAGGTGACCGTGTACTTGAATGGCATTATTTTATCATTGTCTTTGCCTTTAACCGTGTTGCTAATGAGCAGGCCGCCCTTCAACACTCGCAGGTTTGTGAACGGTGCTGCTTCATCTTGACCTTTCATAACTTCCGTATAATACCGCTCCTCGGGAATAGTCACATATTCTTCAGCTGTGTATTCCTTTTGGGTAATGGTGTATTTCAAACCCTTAGGCAAGTCCAAAATATCCAGCGTCTCTCCATCCATGAGCTTGAAGGTATCACGGGACTTGATCGTACCTGTGCCGCCGCCCGTTTTCAAGTAAGAGTAGCTTCCATTCTTGCCTGCATCCTCAAAAATGACCGTGTACTCGAACTCCTTCGTCTTGTCGCCGCCGTTGCCCATAACCGTATTGCTGATGGTCAGCTTGTTAACGGTTCGCTCATTGATGAAATCCGCCTTGTGGTCGCCTTTATTAACAATTGTGCCAGAAATCTCCCTTGTCTCTGGCGTTGTGATATAACCATCAACGGTCGTATAGTCATCCTCGGTAATGGTATAGACCATATCCGCAGGCAATGCCGGAAGCGTCAGAGATTCCCCATGCTTGAGGGTAATCTTGTCTCCGCTCTTAATCGTACCAAACGTGCTATCCGACTTCTGATAAGCGTACTCCCCATCCTCGCCTTCGCCAGTGAAGATCACGGTGTATTCAAAATCCTTGGAAGGATCGCTCCCGTTTCCTTTCACCTCATTACTAATAGTCAGCTTTCCTTGTGCTGGCGTAGGAACGACCAGCGGGTTATCAGAGGTTACTTTCACACCATCTACCCAGATAGGCTTTCCAGGCGTATTCCCGACGTAAACCTGATAAATTCTTGTAGTTGGCAGCCATGTCGTTGTGTCGATATACGTTTCCTTCAGCTCATAATACCCTGGATCCGGGAATAGTAAATTCAGCTTCCCTGCACTATCGGTTATTCCCTTAGACACCTGAGCTCCGTCACCCTTCTTATAGAGCGTGAACTCTACATCCTTTAACGGATTGTTGCTAGGATCTACCTTTTTCAGAGGCAGAAGAGCATTCGAGCTTGAGCTGCCAGCTACGTCTGAACTGTCCAGCGTGCTTTCACTTTTGGCACTGACAGAAGTGAGACTCTCATCGCCCATTAGCTTAACCTCGTTGCCCATCTTATCGCCAGCATTTGCTTTAGAAGGATCAACCTCGGTTTGGTACACGAATTGGTAAAACTTATTTGGGTCGTCCATTTTGAATAGGAGAACCGTGGTACCATCCGCGCCTGGCGCAGCCTCCAACTGAACCTCAGCATTCGGGTCGCTAAGATCCAGTGCAGCACCGTCCCGTTCCAGAGCACCGCTAGCAGTCAGTTTAGCGGGATAGACTGCCATACTTGGCGCTGTCAGCTCAGGCTTTCCGTCTACTCCATAGCGTAGATTCATACCTGCCCCTAGAGTATCCTGCAAATAAACGCCCTGCTCCATGTTGAATGGCGGGGTATAGTTCACCGTCCATTCCAGCACTCCTGGAAATGGTTTCGTTACCGACTTGCCCAGCGTCTGTATAGGTACAATAACTTTACGCTGTTCGGTGATAACCTTTTCCACTCCGCCCCATGTCATATGCAGGTCGGCTTTGTTATACAGCACCTGCTTGTCTATGCCGTTAGTCGTATATTCCTCTAAATATTTCTCGAGAGCCTCATTTGAGGGTCTTGCCTTTACTAGGATGACATAAGGACTTTCCAGCTTGGAGAAGCTGAAGGTACCTTTATTGCCATTCTGGGAGAAGCTCGCTACGTGAGCAGGGTCGTTTGGCTCGATAATGGACACAGCGTTGTTTCGAACCCCATACCCAGTGCCGCTGGTATTATCCGAGTAGCCCTTATAAAGCTCATAGTCCTTTCCATCTCCAAAAGGAACGAACTCCCAGCCCTCGGGCAAGGTGTCCACCAGCTTCACATTGGTGATGACCCGACTTCCACCGTCTTTCGCCATTTCGACTGTGTTGAAGCCCGGCATATTAATGCCTAAACGGAAGGTCACCGTCTTGGTAACCCGGTCATAGCCGGCCAAGGTGTATGTGTCGCTGCTTGATGAGCTGTCATAACCGATATAGCGTTGAACGTTGTTCGGCGTATACCAGGTGTCGGCCGTCCCATCCACCTTGATAGGATAGGAGGCCGCAAGCATATCCTTGTTCAGCATATGCAGGTGGAGATTGGCGTTGTTTTGCGCTTGCTTTACGGTTGCACCGTCAAAGAGCAAAGCCCGATTCCAGATCGTTTTCCCTGCGTTAATATCCTGTCTGAAAAGGATATCTGGATTGGTCTCAAGTGCACGGAAGCTGAAGGATGCAGCCTCTTCGGTGTATCCGGTCACCTTGATCAAATCAGCCACCACTTTACCGTTAACGGTTAAAGGGATATTTTTCATGGTCAGGCTAGTTGCACTGCTCTTCAATGTTCCTACCTGATATTGCTTCCAAAGCTGCGCAGTATTGATGTTAGCTTTGATTTTCGAGATCGTTTCCGCGCTAACCTCACCCGTTTCATCCACAGCGTTGTCTAAGACGTTAAGGTCTCCGCCATGCACCAGCACATCGTATACCGCAGCATTTGGCAAGGCATACTGTGGCGTTAGGTTAACGGTCCATGTGATGCCTCCCAGGTTATAATCCTCCATCATAATAGCGCCTGTTTTTGTAAACGTGTGCGCCCCAATCGTAACATTGGCCTCGTCAGTCACTGCGTTAGGTCTTGTGCCCGTCATGACATCGTTGTTCTGAATGCCATTTGGAGTATCCAAATTCCAATTGGCACGAGGATCGATTCTAAAGCTGGAACCGCTGCTCACCTTGCTCTTAATTACCAATTCCACTTTACCGTTAATATCCCCAAAGGAATAAACTCCGTTTGAATCTGGTGTAATTGGTGTTTCTTCAGATACGGTACCGTCTACCGTTGTCTGCCATGCAGCCGATTCAAAATCCAGCCCAGCAGGCAGCACATTGGTTATTGCAAAGTCCTTTAACCCTTTTTTATTATATTGGTTAACGGTTACTTTCCATGTAATCATTTCATTTGGATGGTCATAGGAGGCGGTGGCTTGAATCCAGTCGGGCGCTATCCACGTTTCCCGTATTGCGCTGGCTTTTACACTAGCACTCGCATCCCTCAGTTCAACCTGTGGATCAAAACGCTGACCGCCAGATCGACCGGGATCGAGTGCCACACCCCGATACTCTTTATAATAGACATCCTTGTTAAACCACGCTTGATATTCA
Source organism: Paenibacillus sp. KS-LC4 (assembly GCF_036894955.1). Lineage (NCBI taxonomy): Bacteria > Bacillati > Bacillota > Bacilli > Caryophanales > Paenibacillaceae > Paenibacillus > Paenibacillus sp. KS-LC4. The sequence goes on from NZ_CP145905.1 coordinate 6,175,023, forward strand.
ACCTTTGGATCTACCCCAGTACCCGACGGGAACATGTAGCTCAGTCCGCCATCTGCATCAATGGCTGGCTCTACCGTAGTGCCGTTTACCTTGAAGGAGCCCGGTACATAGACCATGCGGTAATCGGAAGGCTTCGTATAGAACGTCATCCCATCTAGTTGCAGCTTGATGGTTGCATCAAGCACATCAAAAGAGGAAGGAGTAGATTGAATGGTCAGATAACCATCCTGATAGGCTGGTACAGTCACATACCACCAAGTCCAGCTGCCATTCTTTGGCCAGTTGTTTCCTGTTATATTAATGCTGTACGCTGGTGTAACATCTGGATTCTTCAGCACATAGGCTCCCCCGAAAATGGAGATAGGCTTAGTATCGCCGTATTGCATGCCCGTTACATCCGAATTGGCGGTCGTTTCAAAGCCGAAGGTAACCCCTTTTCCGACCCCATTAAAAAACCACTCATCGCCATTAAATACAATCTTGATGCTATTCGGGGTGAAATAGGCGGTGCCCAGCTGTTTCACTCCAAAATCAGTTGTAGCCATTAAGGATTTGGTTGCTGTCGGCAGCACCACTTCTTTAAAGTAGGGATCTCTTTCTAGCTCAATTGAGTCTCCCTTCTGAATGTACTTGGTCGTGTCATCCACATCCGAAGTACTTGCAAAATCCCCCATCACCGGCACCTTGAGACCCTCAGATTTGAGGGTAAATGCCTGTCGGCCCTGAATCGTGCCGCCTGAAGCAATTTCAGCTCCCTGCGTTACCTTCAGTGGAAAGGTTGCATTCTCATCCATGAATACCGCTGTTTTGTCCGTCGCGGCTACTCTCATCACGGTGGGATTGCTAGGCACATCATACACCGCTTCCGTCACTGACTGCGGATCATCCACGCTTGGCGTGCTTTCCGCATATGCAGGGACAGCAAATGCCACAGTCTGCATAATAAGCATAATGGCCAGGTAGAACGAGAGTATCGCTTTTCCTAAGCTGCGTTTACGTTTCAAGACACATTTCTCCTCCATTCCCAAAACTACTAATACACTTTGAACCGAATTTGAACACGTTCTTTCATAGTTTAAAAAGCTAGCCTCTACAATATCTCTACAATGCAAAAAATTCCCTTCTCGTGGCACCTTCCTATTTGGAGTTCTGATTTCATCGAATGAAGATATTTCCTGATATGAGTTTTTCCTTATATATGCGTAGTTTGGGTAGTTTGGGTAGGGGATTTCTTACAGAAGCCTAAAGAAGGAGAGTTGTTGATGAGAGGAAAAACGCCGTTTCTACATATACACAAAAAATATAGCTATCATTACAAGCAGCTGTTTGTGCCTGAGCTCGTCACAAGCCTCATTACACAGGCTTCGTATTCGACGACTATTGCAATGCGCGAGCTTGCTCCTCTAATTGAGCAACTGTCTCTTCAAGCTTTTTTATTGGATGGTAGCCTAATTCGTCAAAAACCACTTTATTGCCCTAGACTTTGTTTGTATAAAATGACTCGAACTCAGCCACAGTGTCAAACTGATTCACAGGAACACCTTCTGTTTTGAGGTGATTTTCTAACATCTCAGTAAGCTGTAGAACGGCTAATCGCAATGGCTCAAAATCTGTTGGATTTAGCAGCGCAACAAGATCCGGATACCCATATTGGACATAGAACTCGCGATACTCGCCTAAATCAACATGGCTAGGCCAGCATCCTTTTTCCGCCGCATACAAATTTCGGGCTAACCCATCCTGCACACTGATCGCAACGAAAAAGGCTGTTTCGTAATGCCCCTTCTCGCACGCGGTTAAAAGCTTATTCAGCATCCCTTTTTCTTCTTCATAATACCCTTTCATTTGCAAAGCATAAGAGCGAAGCTTTTTTTGACTGTTTTGTCGCTCCGATATAAGGCTAAGGGTAGCCGTAATTAGTTTTTCACAAGCTAATATAACTTCGCCTGGAGTACGGCTGAACATAATCGTATCAAGATAGTGCTCCATCTGGTCAGGCTTAATGGGGAGACTTCTAACTTGCTCGCGATAGTGCCCCCACATGCGCTTATAATAAATTTGGTTCAAGTAGCCAAGCGCCTTAAAAAGGTTAACCATAATCATCTGAGCCTGCGTTCGACAATAGGACAACTGCTGCGAATTGCCGGCAAGCTGCATTTTAGCCATGTTGATAAAGCAATCCTTTACTACTAATTCGGCCTTGATGGTCAATTCAGTTGCTTTGGATTCACTACCCATGCTGGCAATGGTCTCACGAAGCTCCATGAACCTCGCAAGGTCACCTTCGGATCGGCTATATAACAGCTCACAGTCTGCTATAATTGTCGTATTCCACTCCTCGAAGGCTGCCATTCTCTCCGCACGATTCCACTCAATTGGCCAGAAATCAAAGCTAATGCCGTCGATGATAAACTGACATTCTGCTTGTCTCCCTCTAGCTGTAGCCGGAATAAAGAAAAAATCCAAATCCGATCGTTCGGTCGCTCGACCCTGCTGGTAGGACCCGTAGTAGCCGACAATGGCAACATCCTCAGGGTAATAGGTCTTTATATGTTTAACTATAATGTCCGCCACAGCAAAAACATTAATCATTGAATAATCGCCCCATTGAAAATCAAGTTATCATTACTTTGTTTTTATCCCTATAGTAACCATGCCAGAAGCTTAATCATAGATAATAAACACTTAATAACCATTTATTACTTAAGGGCTGCTGGATAATGGAATAGAAAAAGCCACACAGGAATTCCTTCCAATGTGACTTTATGAGATTATTTTTTTGAATAAACGATTTTCTTAATGCTATCGCAAGAAAGGCAAAATTGTTCGGATAGTTGATCAATTTTGGCACCAGCGGAAAAGTTTTTACGTATTTCGTCATTTCTTTGGTTTAAGTATGTTCGGCCCCCGGAGCATTCGCCCCATTTTTTACGAGACTGCTCTGGAGCAGGTATGTAAATCATTCCACCTTGGACATACTTCTGCACTTCCTTCAGTAAGCTCTCAGGAAGGATCATATCGGCATTTATATATTTCATAGTAGCTCTGCCCCTTAAAATAATTTTTAAGTTTTAAGGAAGCAAAGTCTATACTACAAAAAGCTCCATCATGCTAGGATGTCAGGCGGTAAATGATTCGTTCGCTCTATGCAACAACCGCCGTTGTTTGTAGTATAGACTTCGCATAGAGCAAATGGTTAAAAAACAAGTCATCTTCAGCCCTCCTTCCTAAAAGATAGTTTAAAGCTCTATTATAACGGTAAACCGCTTTCAAAAATATGCAAAAAATAGTTTAGAAGCGTTTATTACACTGAAAACAGTGTGAACGACGAGTTTATTTAAACAAATTATTACGCAATAAGCCAACACCAATAAAATACAACTTATAGGAATGTGCGTATTTTATCCAGGCATTCATGGACTACTTCATCGGGAGCTTTGCCAATGACATCTATACGCGGCAAGCTTCAGAGCCATCCCATATGGGATGGCTCTGGCTTTGGATGCTCATGCACTCTATTTACACTTTACGAACCGCGAACCATAGCTCGATATAGTTGAGATCGTCTTTCACACCAGTCATCTCAAGCTCAACCCCGTCAACCTGCTCATAGCCTGCCGTCGGGAGCCACTCGGTGTAAAAGCGTTTGTATAACGTTTCAATCGTCTCGCCAAACTGCTCCCAAGGATGTGGCTCCGACGGAAAAACCACCCATGTATGCGCGGGAATACTCACCGAGGTGTACCCGTCCGTGTTGCTGTATTCGTCTTTAAATACACACAGCATGTAAGGGAACGTATCTGGTCCAGTCTTTCGGTAGCTGCATACTGAATGTACGGGATGTAAGTTTTGGCTGACAAACGATGGTAAATCACCCGCCAACGCTTCGAGCCGCTTAACAGCGCCGTTCGCATGGCTCTGCTCCCACAGCTTCGCTGGTGTTTGCGGCTCCTCCCCGCCCCCATCGACGCGGAATACCCCTTCAATGCCGAACACTTCAAAACTTTCCTTCGTTTCAATGCGATAATTCATTGCCTCTGCCCCTTTAATTGTAATAAGGAAGGACAGGCGGGGGTAGGCTTTGAGCGCAACTCCCTCCTGACGGGACATAGCGGGCGTAATCCCGTGCAGTGCATGGAACGCCCGAGCAAATGAGACTGGTGATTCGTATCCGTACTTCAGTGCGACATCAATCACCTTAGCAGCCTCAGAATGCTGTAGCTCCAGCGCTGCGAGCGTCAGCCGTCTCCTTCGAATGTACTCGCCCAGCGTCACATCCGTAATGAACGAGAACATCCGTTGGAACTGATACGACGAACAGCAGGCCACGCGAGCGGCTTCACTTAGCTTGATCTCTCCAGTCAGGTTTGTTTCAATATAGTCGATCGCAAGGTTCATCCGCTCCAGCCACTGCATCTCAATCCCTCCTCTCAAATACAAGTATAGGCGGGGCAGAAAATTGCTTCGCAACCATTTGTGCCTAAAGATGTTGCTTATAAAAACATGCCTTTATTTATGAATATACATGCTTTATTTGACGAAAAATAATACGGTTCCAAAATGATTCATAAATCTTTTATAATCGGTACCCTCACGCAATACAATAATGGTCGGATACGAATTAACCTTGCGCTGGATCAACCCCGCCAATAGCGCCTTTTGCTCGGTACAATAGAATTTTCCTTGATGATACTCAATAATAAGAGGCGGGGGCGCGTCATGCTCGTCGGTTGCAATTGTATGAGAGTTACCCATATTGAGCTCATCCCTTTGAATAAGACGCAATGGAAGCTTTACGATGCCAAAATAGAGTCGATCTAACGCGATATTTTCTTTTTCAACCTGTGCGTTCCTAGAAAGCTGCCAGTAGCAGTACATCCACTCTTCAAGCATCCCACCAGTCGCATATTTCACAGCCGACTCAATAGTCGGTGCATACACTGCGTAGTCATCCTGTTTCTTTGAGTAAAGGATTTTTTTAATCGAGTCCAAAGACAAGAAGTATTCGTCAGCAAGCTCCGATACGGTACGGCCATGAGCGTACTTGTTGCGAATCATGCGATTTCTTCTCTGCAACTGCTCCCGATATCCAGAGGCTGCACCCCAGGCTCTCTTTTCCTCTCCCGCAGGAATGTAAAGTAGTTTACCCGAGGCGTACTTTTGAACCTCTCTCAATAGTTCCTCTGGAAGGATGTCACTGCCATTCTCATATTTCATGTCATCACCGTCTACAAACTATATATTCGATCTTTTAGTTCACTCATGGATTTCATCATAGATGTACACGATTCTTCATCGTCAATTGATGCGTGCCAACGCAAACCATCTATCCCTTTATAATACGCCATACATAAAAATCTTTCCTTAAAGTCGGGTATAATGATATTCCTTTTCTTGCAGTACGCCATCAGAAGCTCAGGTATTTGGAGATAAGGCTTGTTTAAATCCATAATTGCAAAATCAATCAGGAAGTCACCTATGCCGGAGTAGCTCCAGTCGGGAAACCCAACCGTCGTTTTTCCATCCGTAATGATGTTGATGAAGAAGGTAAAGTTATTCACTAAATAACGTCTGCCCTCGCAATAAGAAATTCGGGCCTCCATCTCCTTGTAGTACTGCTCAAAGAAATCCCGTTGCAAAACCGTCGTTCCGAACATTTCCCTCCAGTTATACCAATACCCTTCCTTATCCTCAGTAAACGTGTTGATCAGAAAATCCCTGCAACTCTCATATTCCGGTGTGCCATCCTCGTCGAACCGTCCGTAGCCCTCTACTCCCGATAGGTCAGACGCATGAATTTCAAACAGACTGTCAAAAATCAGCTCATGACAATCCCTGAATTGTTCGGGGCTTAATTGATCGGCCACGAATCCATTCGGGGTCATGTTGACCTTCTCGGATAGCATGGATCGCAAAAAATTGTCTTTACCCATCTTCTCATCTCCTTCACTTGATTCATATCTCACTGCCATCATGTGCGCACCTGATATGTAAAATCATAGCATTGGGTAGATTTGGGGGATAGGGCATCTATGTCTTAAATCGACTTTACACAGGTCAAAATTAGTATTAATCCATATTTACAGGCTCAATCACTTCGAATAAAAATGGATTACCGTTTAAATATTCTCTTATATATGCTTGGGCATATTTTTGTTCATCGATTAAACTGGCTGTTTCTCTTGGATCAGAGGCGTGATGGCAGGTGTTCTCGATCATGAACATAACGAAAAAACATTCCAGATCCCGAATATAGTCCGTTTCCAACTTCCTAATACTCTCATAACCTTGGATAAGCATCCATCGATGCTTTGGCCAAAGCTCCAATAGGGTGCCTGCCATATCGTAGAGATAATATCCGTACCCACATCTTCCAAAATCAATCAAATAGGGTTGATCATCCTTAAAAACCATATTACCGGTATGTAAATCAGCATGTATGAGCCCATAGTTATGTTCACTTGGATGCATAGCGGTAAGTTGGGATACAACCTTCTCAGCTGCATCTTGATACAGCTTCCATCCCTCTTCAGATAAAAAATGTTCATAATAACGTTCCAACTTAGCCATGTCACGTTTAAAACTTTCTACTCCCCAAGCAGGTCTTACGAAATCAGAAGGTGGATTGAAATCCTTTGCTGCTGCATGGAGCCTGCTCATCACTACACCGATGTTATATGCATGACTATCCGTAAATTCACCTGTTGCTTTTTCACCCTCTACCCACCGCATCAGCGTTACATAAGGGCGCCTATATCCTATTTCTGTTTCGATGTCCAATACATAAATACCATCACAACTTGCCACCCCCTCTGGTACATTTAGACCCTTCGATTTGTTCAGTGCTTGTAACAGTAGGAGCTCCGAACGAATCTCCTCTCTACTCAATCGGTCGGAATGAATGCGAAGCAAATAATTGTTATCTGTACTGGTTTCAATTTTATACGTGATCGTATCGGATAGTTGAATAAACTGGATGCTATCCCATTCTAAGTTATACTGTTGAATTGCTAATAAAGCGACTTTCCTTGCTCTGATTAATAACGCCCGCCGTTCTTCATCCGTATCAAATCTAAAAAAATCATTCATTTGTTATCCCCCTGCCGTTTTTATGAAGTAAAATCAACTACTTCTTTATATGTTATTGTAACGATAGTAAAAGCTTGAAAATATGCAGCAAATAATTTCAACTATGCTATACATAACAAAAGTCACATTAGAATTTCTTCCAATGCGACTTTTGTTAAACTATTTTTTTGAATAAACGATCTTTTAATAGTATCGCTTGAAAGGCAAAATCGATCTGAAAGTTGATGAAAGTTGATCGATAGTGTCACCATCAAAAAAATTTTGCCGGATTTCATCATTTCTAAGATCCAAAATTTTTCTGCTGCCTGAATTTTCACCCCATTTTTTACGCAAACCTTTTGATTTAGGAACGTAAACCAAGCCAAACAATTATCACTATCCGGATTTAAGCGGTCACTTATATTATTAGCTCTATACAAACAACCTCCATTGTTCATAGAATAGACTTTGCATAGAGCATATCTCGAACCTTGTCATAATGCCTCGACTTCCTGATAATGTATGTAAAGGTGAGTTTTAGATCTATCCTATATGGGATGGCCCCTTCGTCTCTCTCGCTTTGTTCAACTATCGTCTCTCGTTGCCTAATGCAGTTTAATTCTCTGACAGGCCAAACAAACTCTCTAAGATTGAATCTGCACATTCTTCTGGAGAATTTAGATGAGTGTTGACCTTGCAGTTATACTGTATATCCTTAGCCATTAATTTATTTTGCCACTCCGACTGATCTTCGGTTCTATCTCCACGTTCAATATTTCTTTGGCGACAAATATCCAAGGGACAAAAAACCTCAACAACATAGAACGGATACCCGGCAAATATGTCCTTAACCTTTTCATAATGCGGCTTTAACTCCGGTCTTTCCACCAAAATGCCATCAATAAGCACATTCTTTCCATGATCCGAAAATAGTTTAGCCGTATGATACATCATAATTATTGCATCACTTAAATATTTCCAGTAATTTCCACGAAGATAATTGTCGCCAATTGTATTCTCAAAAAGATCATTTGCAACAACGTAAAAAAATTCATCCGCTCTCGACTGAATAGCATCTACAATAGATGTTTTCCCAGCGCTAGTTACACCGTTTAGAAATACGATTTTACCCTTTTCCATTTCAATATCCCTCCCTTACTCATGCTCTCCAAAAATATTCATTACTATGTCAAAGGCTCCCTTTCAGTGTACCTCCCTTACCCATAAATCAGTTAGGTAAAGAACTTTTATAATCATTTTATCCTGCTCGATAAAGTGAGATTCACCAAAAAACTTGCCTTATTTATTATACGATTCTCCGCGTTTAAGGCTTCGGTAACGAGTTCCCCGAATCGAATAGCAAAGCCCACTCACCTATAAAGAGAGCGGGCTTTGCTGAATAATGACTAATTTTTGCAACCGTTTTTGTCACAAGTGATCTTGGAGTGACTATCAACCCAATGAGTAGGATGCTCATTAGTGTTAAAACCACAACCAATGCTACCACCTTTGACACCACTGTGCACAATATCTGTCGGAGTATGCTTTACCGCCATTTCCTCACCCCCAGAACCCACTATTGGATAAATTATACATCTATAATAACAATTGACCCATACAAGAACAATTGCTTTTGTTGATATTTATTACACTCCTTAATAACAGTCTTCTCTTAAAAAACCTCACAATACTCTGAGAACTTAAAGCTTAAGAGGTTTCTAAAGCGCTTAATTACGAGGTTAGTAGATTGCCCTACTGCGTTCTCAGTGAGGTATCCACTTATTTACTAATATAGCTGATTTCAATCTTTTGTTATATACTTCCATTTTTCGCAAATGCTACATTTAGTTTCATTTACTAACCTATAAAGAAGCCGCCCCAAACATAAGGAGCGGCGGGTTGAAACCAACCATTACTGTATACTTTCGCTAGAAACTTACCTTAAGATCCCTTAACATCTCAAAAGTGTTTACATATTTCACGTTAAATTGTCTGCACACTACTGGAATCAGTATTCTCTTCTTTATATCTGGGTTATATGCCTCATGGGTTACAAGAATATAGTCTTTAGATTTTGCATATGCAACTAGCCATGCATCGGCTACATTAGCAAACTCTTCTTTTGCACTAGAGGTAAACTGTGGGTTACTATGTGCCCATTGTTGTATCTCAGCATATTTTTCAATTACGTCTTGAGAATCCGTTCTCTCGAAATAACTTTTGAAGTTATCTGTAGTCCATAAATGCAACCTATCTGCATTTTTAGGATCAGGAGAAATAATTTCATCTTGAATCCTATCTATACTACGAATGTTATTTATGCTAGCTTGGGATATTAAAGACTTCCAGAAACTTGGCGCCACATCAAAGTCGTAATATCCTCTATGTGCGCCGATAAACACATTGGCGTCTAGTACATACAAGTCTATACACCCCTTTCTTGTACTATTTTAACTAATTTTTCAAACGTTTTTGTTTTAAGCCCAGTTAATCTGAAAGCCTCAGAATATTGGATATTTCCTGTGCTAGCTTGATAGACCACAGCACTCGTAAACGGATTTCCAAGTCTACTCATGAGAGTATTATAAAAATTCCCACTAGAAGCAGAACTGGCCTTCTGATTTTTCAACTTTTCTAAGTATTCATAATAGAAACTAAAAAAATCCTCTCTCGGTACTACATTTAGATCCAGCGCCCTTCTGCCAATAACAATTGGACTTACCTTAAATATATTACTAAGTGTTTCATAAACTGCACCGTCAGGATAGTGAGTGTGCCATTGCCTTATAAACAAATCTTTAGGACATAACATTTCTGCTGCAGCTTCATTACAAAGTTTTTCCACATCTGCATTCTGGGAGTTTAATGGAGAAGCTTCGACGATTGCACTAGAGCCTATTAGAATATGTGCAATCTCATGAACTAAAGTGAAAATTTGAGCAGATTTTGCATCAACCGCATTGATAAAAATCAGTGGAGCTACCTCATCAACTAACACAAATCCTCTAAACTCCGAAACATTCAATGCACGATGGGTATTACCTCCCACTATGCCATTTTGCATCACTGTAATTCTAACTTTTTCACACTTTTCAATTAAATACTTTAGTGCTTCATGAAAGTTCCTATGTTGTCTCGCCCAGTCTTGCTGTAACCCTAATAAATTAAAAACTTTCTGTGCTATTTGGGAAACTGTTAAACCTTTATAAGATCCAACAAAATCTAATTTTGTCCCAACATGTTGCTCATAATAGTCTCTCATGAAATCCTGTCTTCTTTGCATAATATGTAGAGTTTCTATTAAATCAGGGCTAACTTTTCCACTTTCTCCATCCTCAACTGTTCTATAATGCGGTATTGGCAATGTTTCAATCGGGGGCTGCTTTAAGAAAAAATATCCTAGTGGAGTGGCGGTGGCTGCTGCATAAGCTTCAAGCTGTTTAAATGTTGGTTGCTTATCTCCTGCTAGCCATTTATCCAATAACTTGAATTTTTTATGTAACTTATCCTGATGAAGGCTCCTATTATAAGCCCAGTTCAATAATTCTTTTTTTACAGGAACTTTTGCAGCCATGTTCCACCTCCTGTATGCTTGTTTGTTATGTAATTTGCTCTATGTACTTACTCTCAATTATAGGCTGTATTTTGAAAGATAATGTCTCATTTCTTATTTTGGAAAGTCATTTTAATCATACCACAAATTAGGTGATGTATCCAACCAATTGGCCCAGTAATCAAAATTTATATAGCCCTTTAGAATCATTTCATGCAAGTGCTTGGTCTCAAAGTAACGCTAAGATGTTCAGTGATTCTGTAAACTAAAATTTATTTATTGCTCTAATGCCCGATTTTATGAATTAAATCACTAAGCTCCAATATGAAGTTGCAGCATCGCCGCTTCCACCTTTAACTCCACTCTCTATTTTACCACTATTTATAATAAGGTTCTCCATAACGGGGCTATCGGCAAAAATGCGAAAGGAGCCTGCCTCGCAAGCTCAGAATATTTGCTAACCCCAATCTTTGGTGTTTGGAATTGCAGTCAAGTTTGTCAGTCATCCCTACTATGATAATCACAACTCCCTACAGGCATGTTTATTTCGCCACTTTGAGGTTTGAGCTATTTTTGTATAGAAGAATCTTGACCCAAAACAGCTGTATTTTGTAAAGTCATTTTTGCTTGTTTTTGAGATTATTTAGTCCTATAAATTGCTCCAGTGATTTTGGAAATATGTCTTCACCAAAATCAGACTTTCTTTTTAATGCATTCCAAATCCCTGAGCTATTTTTATCATTGGATTCATATCCGATTGCAGATTCTAATTTCGGAATATTAAAATGTAAATTATTTAAAGAAGCCTCATTAATTAGTCTCCAATTTGTAGTTATCATGCCTCGTTTCGTTTGATCACTCAGTGAATTACCTTTTGCGTTAAATGCCTTAAATACTGATACTTGCTCCTTATACACTTTACTTTCTTTAAGCTCATCAAGGGAGTCAAACATTAATGTTGAAACGAAGTCATCCTCAAAATCAAAATCATTAATACAAAAGAAATCTATGCCAAGGTGCTTGCATAGTCTAATCAAAAACGTTGCTGTTATCTTGCCATGATGCGGAACTATTGATATGTTATTAAAATTTAAATATGTTTCAGCGTACTTTTCATCCCCCGTAATTTCGAGTACCTTTTTCTTTATTATTTCTTTATAAGTCATCAAATCATTTGGACCTTCTACAAGTATGACTCTTTGGCTAAATATTATTTTATTAAGGTTCGGTTCTATTAATTTTATATAATTATTGTAATCTTTAATTTCAGAAAGTAGCTCTTCTTCTTCGTCTAATTCGGAAAGTTCCTTATCAGGCTTATTGTATTTTAGTACTGTTTGTTTACTTGTATCATTAAATTCAAAACGAATCAGTCCTCTAGTATCGAAAATATCTAACATTTTTTCAGAATGAGTCGTATATATTACCTGATGACCATTCTCAGCTAGGCCACATAGAACTGTTTTATAAAAATACTCTTGATGATTTTCATGTAAAAAGCTTTCGGGTTCTTCAAACAAAAAAAGACATTTATCTCTTTCGTTACTCTCCGCAATAGCTTGGACAACCGCCATAACGAACATAGAAATGTATCCGTCCCCAAAGTGGTCAATTGGAATAAGGTTTTCCATATCCCCATTTAGACCTATTTTAAATATCATCTCTAAGAAAATATCTTCATACTCTGGTAATCCGAATTCAATATGACACTTATTTTGCCGTAAATTGTTCGAATAATTAGTTTGTATTTTATCAAGGAATTCGTTTAATTTTGAACCTACAAGAATTCTTTCAGTTGAACCTTCTATGTCCTTTTTAAAGGCTTCTCTTTTCCCTAACATAATCTCATCATTGTCAACTATACTCTTTATATGTTTAGCCAAAAATGAAGATAGGTTTCCCCAACCCGTCTTTTTGGTCGCTAGTTCCTTTTTCACCTCATGAAAATTTACATAAAAAATTTTAAAATATTTAGAAGCGCCAGATGCATCACGGTTTCGGTCTGTTTTACCCAGATTTTTATATGATAAAATTTTAGCACTTTCTATCTCAATACCATCTAGTGTTATCTCCAAAAAATGATACCCTGAAAGTTCTGCTGGATTTCCATCTACTTTTACTTCAATACTACTTTTAATTTCTGTAGAAATTTGAGGCACATTTTCGTAATTACGGTTATGAAAATCATTAATAGTAAAGGTATCCTTCGTTATATATTTTTCAGTAATTCCATATAAAATTGCATTTAGGAAATTAGTTTTTCCTGAGTTGTTATACCCAACTATAGCAACCGGCTTTTTATAATTTCCGTCTGGAAAACTAACATTTACCTCTTCGTTAAAGGATCTGTAATTCTTAACGCCTATTCTTTTAATGCGAATATAGCTCATATTCCCACACTCCTTTAGTTTGTTCATTAAATCATCAAACGCTCATATTCACGAAATATGACGGATGTGTTCGGATGTGTCGGCCTACTCATCAACGAACTATTTCACAGACAGAACAGAAAATACGAATTATAAACAAGGTATAAGGCTAATAAAATCGGCTACAATAAGTTTGACTATTTTGCGCTCTGCATCAGTAAATTATCTTTGTGCTTCACATATACAATCGCTATAGGAAAACTTGATGGAGCCCCCTTTCCCCCCTCTAGCACTCTGACTTCACGTGCACCGAAAACGTAATAGTCATTGTCTAATAATTCTTTGATCAGTTTGGTTATTTCAAAACCGAATCTAACTCTTTCACCTGATTCAAAATCGCTAAGTAAGTCCCCAAAATCATGCATGTATTGTAAAAAGCCTGAAATCAATTCAACCTCAGGTTCATTTCTGGGTTCATCATGATCAAATTCATATCCCATTGCTCTATCCAAAATATTAATGATTTCTTTTCCGGTTGTAACTCTAGGTAACTTTTCAGGAATATTTTCCTTAATTCTTTTAATTCTCGGAGGTTTGTCTTCTTGTTGGTCAAGTCTTTTAGATACCCAAAGCTCATGATTCACTTTAATTTGTTTAATAATATCTTCGGTAAACGTCTCAGGTTGGTCATCAATCATCTTGTGATGAATACGACATAACAGAATTAAGTTATCATAAGTATCTATTTTATCTTTAGGACGGTTTGAATCATGTCTAGGCCCATTCTTCTGCCCAGAAATAATATGGCATTCCTCACCGACAATTGACGAATCATCTTTTTCAGTCTCATCAATAATTAGTTCAAGCTTGCATATGGAACATCTATTTCCTGATCTACCCCATAGTATCTTTCTAGTCTTATCTGAGATCGACATGGAATTATCGCTTACCTCCCTTAAAAGTGACCTCAACTAATGTCCTACAAATAAAATTTTTATATTTCATCCCGAGTTTTTAATGGAACATATAGCTTGAATAAGTACAATCATACCATGAAATTGGTAAACATTTTCGTTTTAGGTGGCACAAAAATCCCACTAGATCCTATCTCTAGAGGGATAACCATATTTCTATAGCACCTTTCTTCACACTTTGGAAGGTCTCTAAACCCTTCTTATCACTCAAATTTTGCGCCCTATTTATGATAAGGCTCCCCCCGCACAATCTTAAACACCCGATAAACCTGCTCTGTCAGCACAAGACGGAGCAGCTGATGCGGATAGGTAATCCGTCCAAAAGACAGCTTCATATTAGCGCGGCGCATGACTTCGTCAGCGAGCCCCAAGCTACCGCCAATGACAAAAGCGATCTGGCTTTTCCCATACGTGCCAAGCTCCTCGACATGCTTCGCCAATTGCTCCGACGTCCACATTTCGCCTTCAATTGCCATTGCGATAACGTACGTATCCTGCTTAATATGGCTCAGAATTCGCTCGCCTTCCTTCGCCTTTACCTGCTGCTCTTCACTCGCACTAAGCTGCTCGGGCGCTTTCTCATCCGCTACCTCAACTAGCGTGAGCTTCGCATACGGAGCCAAGCGCTTTGCGTATTCCGCGATCCCTTGCGTTAAATATTTCTCCTTTAGCTTACCGACTGAAATAATCTGTATTTGCACTGACAACTTCTCCTTTATTCACAGCCTGATCATCGGCTTGTCCTATTACTCCCCATCATACCATCCGCCCGCGGCAAAAACACTTGTGTAAGCTCAGAAAAAAGGCCAACCAGACCGTCCTCTGGCTGACCTTATGAATCAAAAACCTAAACAATATCCCAGTATATCCAATAGGCACTACTACTCACTAATACCCATCAGACTCCGGCTTTCAAAAAAAAGCAGCTCAAGCTCGCCATTTTCTCGCGACCGCTTCAATCTGCTGCGGCGAAGTCCGGCAGCAGCCTCCAATAATACGGGCGCCGGCTTCGTACCAGCCCTCTGCTTCCTCAAGGAAGCTCGGGCAGCTGCCCTCGCCATGCCAAGTCTTCGTCTCCGGATTATAGCTTTCTCCCGAATTCGGATAAACAATAATCGGCTTCTGCGAGTGAGCGCGAAGCACCTTAATTGCCTCCGTCACGACAGCGCCGGGGGCGCAGTTCATGCCGATTGCGGCAATCTGCTCGCTATCTGCGAAAGCAGCCGCGCATTCCGCCAGCGGAGTACCTTCGCTGATCGCCGTTTCATTTTTCAATGAAAACGATAGCCACGCATACACGCCCGGAAACTCCTTCAGCAAGGCATCCAGCACTCTGGCCTCCTGAAGGGAAGGAACCGTCTCGAACGCCAGCAGGTCAGCGCCAGCCTCTATAACCGCCGCCATTCTAGGACGGTGGAACTCCGTCAGCACCTCATCCGATACGCCGTAGTTGCCGACATACTCCGAGCCATCCGCCAAATAAGCGCCATATGGGCCAATGGATGCGGCTACAAGCGGTTTTGGCCTGCTAACAGACTTAGCATCTCGCGTAGATGCCGCCTGCTCACTAGCACCATTCCCCACTTGATCACCATCAGCAGCACCTGCAACCTCTTGCTCCCAATATTCATCACGCGCCTTCCGCGCAAGCTCTACTGTGCTTTTGATCAGCTTCAAAGCTTCCTCTTCACTAAACCCGCGCTTGCGAAAACCATCCACCGTCGCCTGATAGCTCGACGTCGTCGCGCAATCCGCTCCTGCGCGGTAATAATCCAGATGTACCTGATAAATTAGCTCAGGCTGTGACAGCAGCACCTGCGCCGACCACAGCGCATCATTCAGATCGCAGCCATGCCGCTCCAGCTCCGTCGCCATTGCGCCATCCAGCACCATAATCTCATGCTTTTGCAAAATATCTTCTATAACATTGTGCGCAGTACCGTTAGGCTTTCCCATAACGTTTTTCCTCCCCTGTTCCTACTATCTATCGAACTCTTTTTCTTTCAGCTCTATATTTCCCGTCACTTAAAGTCTCTTGGAGTCACTTTAGGGTTACTTCAAGTCACTTCCAGCCTCACTTCTACTTCTTCACACGATAAAACGCATAATAGCTGCCGTAGCACAGCGCAATAAACGGAATCCCGCAATACAGCGCAACCCGCTGTGTCGGATCAAAGGCAATCCCGATGCAGGACGCCAGGCATAGCAAGAACGAGGCAATCGGTACAAAAGGATACCACGGCGTCCGGTACGCCAGCTTGTCCACCGAGTTCCCCTCGCGGACGTACTGTCTGCGGAACATAAACTGCGAAGCGCTAATGCTCATCCAGACGACGACAACCGCCAGCCCCGATATGGATACCAGCGCAATATATACCGTGTCCGGTGCAACAATGCTGGAGAGCAGCGCGAGCGCACCACCTACCATGCTCAAAATTACCGCATTCAGCGGCACACCTTGCTTCGTCAGCTTGGCAAACATAGGCGAGATGGTCTTCTTGTCAGCCAGCGACCACAGCATTCGCGAGGACGCATACAATCCCGAGTTCGCCGCCGACAAAATCGCGGTCAAAATAACAAAGTTCATTACATCCGCCGCATACGGCACACCAACCCGCTCCATTACCGTCACGAAGGGACTTTCCGTTACCCCCGCCTCCGACATCGGCAGCAAGGCCGACAGCACCACGATCGTTCCGATGAAAAAAATAACGAGGCGAAACAGCGTCGTGCGAATCGCTTTCGGAATCGTCTTCTCGGGATTAACCGATTCTCCCGCTGCAATCCCAATGAGCTCCGTGCCGGAGAAAGCAAAATTGACCGCTAGCATCGTCAATAAAATCGCAAACGCCCCGTTCGGGAACCACCCTGCGCTCGTAATATTTGAGAATAAGGGCGCTGGCTCCGAAGCCGCCATTGGCACAATGCCGAACATCGCTCCCGCTCCGATAACAATAAACAACACAATCGTGACAACCTTTACAGAGGAGAACCAAAATTCCGACTCCGCAAAAAAACGTACCGAGCGAGCATTTAACACAAATATGAGGGCAGCAAACAATGCGCTCCAGATCCATACATTAACCGAAGGAAACCAGCGCTGCATAAGCAGCCCTGCCGCCGTAAATTCCGAGCCTAACGCTACCGTCCAGGTGAGCCAGTATAGCCAAGCAACCGTGTAGCCAGTAGCCGGGCCTATATATTTTGCCGCATAGCTGTGAAACGCTCCAGTCTCTGGCATATGCACAGATAGCTCGCCCAAGCACAGCATAACGAGATATACCGCAACGGCACCAACCAGATAGGACAAAATCGCGCCAAATGGCCCTGCCTGCTGAATCGTATAACCGGAGCTTAAAAACAAGCCCGTCCCAATTACACCGCCAAGCGAGAGCATAACGATGTGCCTCGCTTGCATTTTTCGCTGAAACTGCTGCTTACTTCCATTGTCCACGTTCATTCTCCTAGGTATCATATTCAGACAAGCACCTCTTTTTCTTTTGAAAAAGAATGCGCTGCCAACAAATCCGCATTGGCGGATTTTAAACGGCTCCGGCCCCTGCTGCAAGCTAAATTCAATATATCGGGCTGTCAGGTTCGTGTCAATGTTAATCATTTTGGAATCTCAGCGCTCCGAACGGCATAGCTGCTGAGCAATAGGTAAAGGGGCGATCCCTTAAGTCATGGAGATGACTTTGGGACGCCCCTTTTGCTTACTCCTCTAAATTGACAATACTCCCGCCTGCTGCCCGTTAGACTGAGCGGTATATTTGCTTGCCCCTTGGCTGGGCACCGTGATCATCCGGCTCCAGCGTAATACCGATGGAGTCAAATGACAGCGTCTCCGAGGCTAGGGGTACGGCCAATACAGCAACACCCTGATCGTTGGCGACGCGCATCGTTCCAGCGCTCTGACGAACGCCGTCCTTAACCAGCCATACTTGATAAGACTCTTCTCCAACGGTTTTTTCAGCACCAAACAAATAGACAACGAACTGCGTATTCTGTCCGCTTCCCACAACGCACACTACGCCTGAGCTACCCCCCGGCTGCCCCACCGTCTCCAGCAGCACCATTTGCTGTATTTCGGAGGCAGGCAAGCTCAGCGCTTGAGCAATAGACAGCGGAAGACTTGATTTTTCCTGATACAGCCATACATTTCCGAGCAAGCTGGCGGTCAGCATAATGAATAGCAATATGGCTGATGCAGCCATATAAGGTCTTATCCGTCGCTTACGCCAGCTTATCCTGTTTGTCCCGTTCATCTTGTTTGCTTGTTCCGCACCCTGCTGCTCATCGGCCGCAAGCACCGCATCCATCACCTGCTGCTTCAAATCTATTGGCGGCTCTAACCATTCCATATCGACAGGAATTGCCTCCCATGCCATACGCAGCTCTTCCATTTCGATCCGGCACGCTTCACAGCCCGAGAGATGCCGTTCAAAGGCAAGCCGTTCCTCCTCGGTGCAGGTTCCTGATAAGACCTCTAGCATCCATTCACAAAGCTTCTTTTCCTCCACTGTCATCCCTCCCCTTCAACTGCCAGATGTCTGCGTAATATTTTTAATGCTTGATGCAATCTGCTCTTGACGGTTCCAAGCGGCTCCTTATAACGGGCAGCTAACTCGCTCAGGCTATATCCATGCCAATAAAAATGCTCCAACAGCTCAATTTGCTGCTTCGACAGAAAACGGTAGGCGCTTTGGAGCTGAGCCTTCAGCGATTCACGCTCCACATATTCCTCCGGCGAAGCAGCCTGTTTATCAACAAACTGCTCCAGCTCCTCTGGGAGATAAGAAACCACATCATTCCCTTGCCTGCGCTGCTTGCGCAGCCAATCCGTTGCTAGATTTCGGGTTATTGTGAGCAGCCAGCTCTTAAATTGCCCTTTTTCAGATTGATACTCTGATTCTGTCGTCCACAGCCGTACAAAAACAGATTGTACAATTTCACGGGCGGCCTGCTCGTCTCTCACCGCTTTTCGGGCAAAGGAATATACCAACACCGCATAGCGGTCATATAACTCGGACAAAGCATCATGCCGCTTTCGCTTTACGAGCAGCATCAGTTCATAATCGGAATGATTCCGCATACCGCAGGTCCCCCAAGTCGGCATAGTATAAATTTTTTATTTTTCTATTTAAAGCAAATGGTCAGCCGGCTGTCACCCTAATTAAGCCTGTCATGCCTGGGTGAGGGGTGCAGAAATAGCTGAAATCCCCTTCTTTGTCAAAGGTAATGACCTTCTTCTCACCTTCACCCAGCAGACCCGTATCAAAGGATTTATCATCCGCGGTTGCTGTATGCTTCATTTTATCCCGATTAATAAACGCCACCTTGTCGCCGACCCTAATATCCAATTCGGCAATCGAAAAGGCAAAGTCTACAATTTCAACGACATGCGTAACACTTGCACGCTTTACATTCGGCGTCTCCGTAGGCTTGGAGGATGCAGCTGTTGCACTGCTGGCACTCGCCTCTGGTGTAGCAACGGGCTTAAGCTTAGGCGTTGGTGTTGGTGTTGGTGTTGATGTTGGTGTTGGTGTTGGCTTATTTACGCTCACCTTGTCCTGCGGGCTCTCAGATGCTGCTGCTTGGCCGCTTTTAGCTGACGTTTCCTTTGCACTCGTGTCCTTGTGACCCGACGTCTTGTGACCCGACATCGTTCCGCTTCCATCGCCCTTTGTTTCCTCCGTGCTCGCTGTTGACGACGGCTTGGCTGCATGTTCGGCAGCTATTTCATCCGGCTTATCGGTTTGAGCTGCATCGCTTGGTTTAGCTTCATGCTCTTTATGAGGCTGATTTTCCATTTTAGTCTCTTCATTGCCGTTTTGGGTGTTAGTCTCAGCATTTGTCTCAGCTGCTGTTCCCGTCTGATTTCCTTCTGGCGATGCTTCTATTGTAGGGCTGCTGCTTGCTGGCACCTGATTAGCATTAGATTCCGAGGATGTACCCGAGCTTCCACAAGCAGCTACAAACAACATCGCAGCTACCGTCAGCCAAGAGGCTGTTATTCGAATATGCTTTATAATGATCTATCCCTCACTTTACAATAATTTGGCCGGTCATAAAATTTTTGTGGGGCTCGCAAAAATAATTATACGTTCCTGGCTTATCAAGCTTAATGGAAGCCGATTCACCTTTACTTATGAGAGGAATGGCGAAGGAGCCATCCTTGGCCACTGCATTATGCTTCATATCGTCTAGGTTCGTGAAGATGATCGTCGATCCAGCCTCCACCGTTAAGGGGCCTGAACCAAAAGAAAAATCCTTAATATCAACACGATACGTTTTGGCTGTCGGTGTAGCTGAAGCAGCCGCTTTCCCAGCAGTCGTACCTGTAAATTTTGCCGGATTGATTACGAACCAGACATTATTCACCTCTTGTCCATTCGTATCGCCGTGGGCTTTGTCCGCAATAAATGTATATAACGGATAGCCTTTGTAGGTTGCCTGAGTTGTTCCGTCCACTCGCTTAATGGAGCCAAAATCGGCCTTGGACAAGGTGGATGGCACACTGCCTCCTGCAATGCTGTATGCTGGCCAATTAACAAGACATTGACCTTCACATCCGCTTGTCTGTGGAGCATCGTTGTCAAAATAGTACAAGGTGCGTCCCATGCTATCTGTCAAATAATGACCCAGCACACTGTTCGTTCCTAGCATGACGGAGTAATCCGGCTTGGCTATAAACCAAACATCCGCAACCGCTTCACCCTGTACATCGCCCGGCTTCGAATCCTTTATGAAGTAATACAGCGGCCAGCCCTTATACATCCACTGCTTCGTACCGTCCTTGCGTGTCAGCGTAGTGAAATCAGCTGCGTTAAGCGATGTCGGAATTTGCAAATGCTCGGAGGTCAATACCGGCCAATTCTCCATACATGAGCCTGTGCAAGCATTCAGATCCTGCGCGTCCTTCGTGAACAAATACAAGGCGCGTCCTTTGCCGTCAGTAAAATAGGTGCCTAGCTTCTCATTTGAACGCAAGGCAATCTGCTCGCTGCTGGCCAGCGCTGTGTCCTTAATTACCCCTTCTGCTTTCAACATATCGAGCAGCGAATGCCCATGAGCTGTAGTTGCTGAGAGTGCTTCGATCAGCGCAGTAGCGATATGGCTGTTGGTCAATGCGGCCGTTCCAGAAATCTGGACAAGACCTTTGCCAGCGGCAAAGGATTCGGTGTCTTTGTATTGAAAGTCACCCCCAGCCTTGTAGCCTATTGCCTCTAATATTGCCTTATACAGCTGCTGCGAGCTAATCGGTGAGAGCGGGTCGAACTTCGCTCCACCCGAGCCGGACCAGCCTGCCTGCGGGTGATCCTTTAAATAAGCAAGCACCGGCTGATTGCTCTTTCCTGCCAGATTTGCATCCGCAAAGGTACGGCTGCCTTTATAAGCGTGAGCTTCCGCAAGCTTGCCTTGCAGACGAAGCGAAATAAGTGCTGCCTGGATTCGGGTGCTCTTTTTGGCCAGATAAGCTTTGGTCACGCCTTGTCCCTCTCCAACCAGCAAGCCAAGCGACTCCGCCGTTTGAGCGTAGGTCTGCACCTGCTCGCCCGCCTTCTGACCTTCCTCCGCAGCAGTCGCCGTGGCAAATGGCACTGCAAGAAGCGCACAAAGTACAAAATAGATAATCAAGCTTTTTCTTCTTCTCATTTCATCATTCTCCCATCTAAAAATAGCTTCTATTAGGAGATAACGCCCGCAAGATAAACTCGGTTTGCCATTCCGCAAAAAAACATGAAAAAGAGCCGTCCCTAGAGTCATATGTATGACTGAGGGACGCCCCTTATTTTCTTCCTATTTTCAATAATGGATCATTAAACTCATGCTATACGACAAGAAACAGTGCCCCATCCTCGCATAAATCGCATTTTCGCGGCGGGTCCCAGTCAGCAAATTCCGTTTCCTTCAAATCTACGATATCCGGCGCGTCCTCGTACTCATCAACGAACTTATCAATCGCTAGCTCCACGTGTTTTTTGCATACACAATACATAGTTGGTTCGCTTCCTCTTCTGCTTGATTTAATCAGGGTGTTGTCCCTTTGCCTTCCGTTAGCATAACAAACAACCTGCATAATGTGAAGCCCGAACCTATTGGCCCTAGGTGAAACGGCTTCGCCATCCTCTGACGGCGCGGCGTGTTTCATTCCGAGAAATATAAGCCCAGTTATGATGTGAAACATATAAATTCTTATATTTTAAAAAAAGAGCCGCCGCAACAGGCTCCTCCTGTTCACGACCGCTCCCCTTAATCGGATGACGATTTTTTATTGTTGCACCTTATCGGTTAAATCCAATTGCGCCGTTGTCAGCTTGCCATCCCGATAGAAGGTCACTTCCACTTTATCGCCAATATGCTTCTTGGAATAAAGGTACCTCCGCAGCTCCATCGTACTGCCAACGGCCTGCTTATCCAGCTTGACGATCACATCATTGAAGACGAGGCCAGCATCCTTCGCTGGACCAACCGCCTCGAGCACGATGACGCCAGCACGAACATTGTCCGGCAAAATAAGCTGCCCCGCTCCTTCAGCCTCTTCATCGCCGTCATCCTTCGAGCCGCCGGCTTTACCTCCAGCGCTGCCGCCCTGCTGTGCAAAATATTGCGCCAAGTCCATCGTGTACACGCCCAAATACGGACGCGGCACATAGCCTTTGGCGAGTAGATCGCTGACGATTGGCATCGCATTGTTCGTCGGAATGGCGAAGCCTAGCCCCTCCACGCCAATATCGGCGATTTTCATGCTGTTGATGCCGACAACCTGACCATCGAGATTAATGAGCGGGCCGCCGCTGTTGCCTTGGTTGATGGACGCATCCACTTGAATAACCTCTTGCTCCCAATCATAGTTGCCATCCTGATTCAGCGAAACAGGCACAATTTGACGGGTTTTGCTCACGATACCCATAGATAAGGAATCGCCCAAGCCGAGCGGATTGCCGATAGCAATGACGAACTCGGCCGGCTGCAAGGCAGAGGAATCGCCAATTTCTGCAACGGTATCAATGCCCTTATCGTCGATTTCCAAAACAGCCATATCCGAAATTTGATCCTCGCCAACCATTTTCGCCTCGCGCTGCTCGCCGCTAATGAGCGTCACTTTAAGAGCGTCCGCATCGACGGTGACATGATAGTTTGTCATAATATAGGCTTTGCCATTTTCTTTTTTGAAAATAAACCCTGAACCAACGCCCGCCTGCTGCAAGCTGTTCTTCTCGGCGCCTTCTTTGCCTGCGTCCTTGCTGCCTTCGCTCTCTTCATTCGGAGTGCCCATGCTGAACACCTGACGCTGCTCATTAATGACGCTCACGACAGCAGGTCTCACCTTCGCCGAAGCCTGAATCGTCTTCATTTCCAGCGATTCGCTGTCACCCGACATCTTCGCCGTTGAAACCGCCTGCACTTTGGGGCTGCTGCCAACTCCACCATTAAAGAACAGCCCGAACAGCAGCACTGCCGCTATTGCACTCGTGGATGAAGAGATAAAGGCAATGCGCACACTGGACCAATTCCGCCTCGTCTGCTTGCTCGACAAGATGCGCCGCTCCTTGCTGAAGGCGCGTGTACGTCTGGACACCTTCGTCGAATAGAAATCGTCATCGAATAATCCCATATCTATCTCTCCTCTCGATGTCCGGCCGACATCAAGACTTTTTTGGTATATCTCTCGATCCATATTCATGCTACTAGGAATAATTTCGGAAGATTGGACTAGAATAATAATAGATTACATTGTACAGCTGAAAATTTTATGGAGCATTCGTCTTCTATCCTCTAGCCAAAGGAGCTTGATTTTAATGAAAAAGCCTTCCTCCATCCCGTCCGCCTGGGAGCATGTTCAGCTTGGCGCGATGCTTGCAGATCTGAAAGAGGAGCACTATCGTACCGTTCTAACGTTAAGCGCATTGCTAGAGCTTCTGCTAGAGAAAGGCATTATTACACTAGAGGAATTACAAGCCAAGACTAGCCAGCTTGACGGGCAAATGGATGAACAGCTTCAGAAGCTTATTTCTTCTTCACTTCGTCCCATTCAGTAGGCTTGTTGTGATACGTATGACGCAGCGGAAAATCCTCTTTTTTGAAGAAAATTCCGTTGTCTTCTAATATATTATTAACGGTTAGCATCGCTAAGTCCATTAAATTATGATCAAGGCTAAGATGGGCCAAATACACCCGCTTAGTGCGGTCCGTCAGCAGCTCGCAGAGCGCTTCCCCAGCCGCTACATTGGATAAATGTCCGACGTCGCTTAAAATGCGCCGTTTCGTATTCCATGGATAACGCCCCATACGAAGCATCTCCGTATCATGATTGGATTCCAGTACCAGCACATCCGAATCAATGATCGCCTGCTTCACCTTATCGCTCATATAACCGAGGTCGGTCGCCAGACTCAGCTTAACGCCCTGATCGACAAACGTATAGCCCACCGGCTCCGCAGCATCATGCGAAATCGGAAAAGACTGTACTTGCAGCGAGCCAAAATGAAGCGTATCTCCCGTCTCGATCACAATGCGCTTATCGGCATCAATTTTGCCAACATGCCGCTCCATCGCGCCCCAGGTCGCTTCATTCGCATAAATAGGCAGCTCGTGCTTGCGTGCAAATGCACCAAGCCCTTTAATATGATCGGAGTGCTCATGCGTGACGAGCAGCGCATCCAGCTGATGGCCGAACACTCCGCGCTCCTTCATGAGCTCCTCCATTTTTTTGGCGCTAAGCCCTGCATCGACGAGTACCATCTTGTCGCCATTATTGATAATTGTTCCATTCCCCGTTGAACCGCTTGCCAGTACTGTAAACCATAGTCCCATTTCCGCCTCGTCCTATCCTTTCTCCCTCTTGAGCATGGCAAGTACCTACTGCTCCTTATCCTGGGCAACCTCACCGCTTACCGCATGGATATAATAAGGGCGATCCGCATCCTCTACCAGCACTCGCCAATAAGGAGCGGATACTTGCATGTCCGTATCAAACGTCTGTCCATGATAGCCGAGCTGAATATCGGTAATAACCGAGCCATCCGGCAAATTCCGCTCAATGAACGGCGCTACCGCCTTCGCCGCCGGCAGCACCATCTGCTGCTTGACATCATTGCTATCCAGCACCTCAATGCGCGACTGCTTAAAACCCGTAATTTTCTGATTGCTGTAATACAGCTCCAGCTTGACCTCGAACAGCGGCCGGTTATCAACCATTCGGTACAAGACGAATACGCCTGCCTTGCTGCCGAGCGGATCGAAAGCGTATAGCTCAATATCAGGAATTTGATTGCCTAGCGCAGCGAGCAAATCCGTTTGTGAGAATACGATTCGTCTATCCACTGGCGTCTCCAGCTTCACAATCTCCTGCTTCTCCAGACTTAGCGACTTGAGCTGGTAAGTTAAATCACGCATGCTTGGCGTTTCAAGCGGCAAGTTGGCGTTCAGCTCGATGCGCTTCTGCTTCATCACCGCGACGGTGTCTGGTGGAAGCTCCGCAGAGTGATTGTTAATGTCCAACTGCTCCCGCACCTCCAGCCATACCTGATAGCCAAGCAAAATATTTAGCAGCAGGAAGCTGCCGATTAGCACACTTTTCGCTCTGCTCCAATCCAAACGCCTCTCACCTCCTACTTGGCCGCTCCAGCCGATCCTTCAGCACCGGTCGTTACCTCCAGCGGAATGTAGCCTGTTGGATAAGCCTCCATCAGCACGTCCTGCGTGCCATCTGCAAGCCTCACACCCCATACGGGGACAAAATCCAGCTTGCTGCCTTCCTTCGGCACCGCCTGAAGTGCCGGGAACAGGCTTGTGACCTCAGATAGCTTTGCGTAATGCTCCAAAGCACCGCGTAAATCATCGCCACCCGGCAAATAGCGCGATTCCCGCGTTTCTGCCTGATTGCCAAGCGTAATCAGCGAACGATTGTACTCCGTCACCACGCCCTGCTGCAAAATCAGCCGAATCCAGCCATACTGAAAGCCGGCGGCCTCCAAAACCGGATATTGCTCCAAGTACTGCTGGAACAGCACCGTTCTGCCCTGCTTGCTGTCCGCATCCAGTACAGGATTAACGAAGCGATGTGTGCCATCCCAGCCGCCATGCTGATTCACGTACTCTACTGCGGCATACACATTATCGCTCAAAATATTATCTGCGCTCTTTGACGCCGCCGGATCGGTATAAATCATCCAGTTGCCGCTCTGCTCCACTTGGAGACCGCGTTTGCCGTCCGTATAGATTTGAGCGCCGCTTCGATCCTTGAGCGCCTTTGTTGTGCCCGGATCGAAAAACAAGTTGCGCTGCACGACATCGGCGGAATAAACCGTATACGGATACACGATTTCCACCGCCTGAAGCGGCTTATCCGGAATATAAAGATCGCCGTCCGCATACTGATAATTCGTCTGATATTCCCCGAAGCCGACGTAATCCTGCACATCGCGAACCGTCAAGTCGGCCTGAACCGATTCATAGACGATATCCCCGTCCTCGCTAAAGAAGAAGGTTCGCACCTCTTCCGTATTGCTCGTTTTAAAAATCCAGATGCGGTCAATCGTCTCATTCAAAAACATAATGTCGCCCTGCACCTTCAGCAGCTTGCGCAGCAAATCAACCGGTACGCCATTTTGGAAGCGCAGCTCCACACCCGCATCCCTTTTACGCACCTGCTCCCAATCCATAACATCAATTGGACTGCGCTGAAACCCTTTAAACTCGCGGCCCTGTATGCGGTCCTTGAGAATCATATTATAGAAGGTCATGCCCGGATACAGCACCGTATGCTTGTCCCCGCCAAAGTGGATGATCAGCTCATCGGGAAAAACAACATTTTCCACTGTCGTCTCTTCACCAAGCGGCTCCGCATTAATGTAGTCCTGCTCCGTCCGTACCGTAGCCCCAAGCCCTGGCATGCTGTAAGCGAGGAAATAGCTTTGTATAAGGCTGAAGGCGACCAAAAAAATTAATAGCATCGTTTTCGCCCGTTCCATTAGCTTCGCTCACCGTCCTCTTCCAGCATCGGCAGCGTGAACGTAACCGTCGTCCCGACATTCAGCTCCGATTCAAGCGAAATCGTGCCGCCATGCGCTTTGACGATTTCCCGGGCAATGGATAAGCCGAGCCCTGTTCCGCCCATATTGCGCGAGCGCGCCTTATCTACACGGTAGAAGCGGTCGAAGATTTTTTGCAAATCCCGCTTCGGAATGCCAATTCCCGTATCCTTGACGCTAATCGCGATTAGCGATTGCTCCTGCTTGCGGGCGCTCAGCTGAATTTTGCCGCCGTCCAGCGTGTATTTAATCGCATTGGAAAACAGATTATCCAGCACCTGATCAATCTGATCACGGTCCAGCCAAGCGTCCTTCAGCTCGCTTTCGACCTGAATAGAAGCCCGTATCGACTTCTGGCGCAGCTGGAACGAGAACCGATCCGCCACCTCGTCGAGCATGTCGTGGATGTTCGTCTGCCTGCGCCGCATTGGCGCCTGATTGGAATCCAGCCGCGACAAATGCAGCAGATCGGTGACGAGCCGAATCATCCGCTCCGTCTCATTGCTAATAACACCGACGAAGCGCTCCGACAGCTCTCGCTCTGCTAGCGCACCGTCATTCAGCGCCTCTGCATAGCTCTTGATCGTCGTCAGCGGCGTCCGAAGCTCATGGGACACATTCGCAACGAACTGCCTGCGCGACTGCTCCAGCTTCTCCTGCTCGGTGACATCCTGCAAGACGACGATCGTTCCCGTCGTCCCTTTATCCCGGCGGTGAATAGGTGTAAAGGTGACTCGCATTATCCCTTCGGCCTCATCCATTTCCGCCTCCTCGCCCCGGTCGAGAATGAGCGTCTGCTCCTTGCCCTGGCGCAGCTCGTCCAAGCGCTGCTGAGGCAGCGCAAGCAGCTCGGTCAGGCTGCAATTTTCGCAGGTTTTGCGATCGAGCATTTCCAGCGACCGCCGATTCCAGACAATGACCTTCCCGTGCTCATCGGCCGCAATAACGCCATCGCTCATATTCGAGAGAATGGAATTAAGCTTCTCATTCTCCTCCTCATTGACCGACAGCGCCTCCTTCAGCCGAATCGTCATATCATTAAACGCCATGCTGAGCCGCCCGATTTCATCATCGCCCAGAACGGGCACCTTGAGATCGAACTTCCCTTCAGCGACCGCTGTTGCCTGCCGGGTCAGTCCTTGAATCGGGCTCGTGATCGTATGAGCCAGCAAAATGCCCAGCACTCCCGTTAGCCCTAAAGCGATAAGCGTTCCTGAGAAAAAAATCTGATTGACCCGATTAACCGTGTCATACAGGCTATCCATCGACGCGACCATATAGACAGCGCCGAGCACATTGTCATTGTCGTTGCCTGTTACCGGCAGCGCGATGATTTTTTTTCGGACATTATTTTCGTCAATAATCTCTTCCTCGTTCTCTGGAATGCCGACCAATGCCCGGCTCACCGCAAGCGACGGATTTTTCTTGCCTACATAGGATTCCGGCACCTGAACAGACGTCGCAACGATTTTGCCATTCGCATCGAGCACCTGCACCTCTGTGCCGCTTATGCTGAACAGGTTGCGAACGACGAGGCTGAGCCCCTCTGCGCTCTCTGCATTCGTATCCAGATCGCCGCCCGGCTTGATCGACAAGTGTCGCGCCGCCAGCTTGGACAAAATATCGGCCTGCTCCTTGAGGTTATTCGTGAAGCTGTCTGTAAGCGACGTCTTGACCGTACTGATAAAATAAACGCCAATAAGCTGCATCGCCACCAAAATCAGCAGCAAATAAATAATAACCAGCTTCACCTGGATCGTGCGAAAAAACCGCCGCACCATCATACGTAACCGTAACCTCCCGGCTTCGTGCTTCGCATCATATAACCCAGCCCGCGCCTTGTCATAATGAACTCCGGCCTGCTCGGATCATCCTCAATCTTCTCGCGCAGCCTTCGGATCGTTACATCTACTGTCCGCACGTCGCCAAAATATTCAAAGCCCCATACCGCCTGCAGCAAATGCTCCCGCGTCATGACCTTGCCGCTGTTGCGCGCCATATAATACACAAGCTCGTATTCCCGGTGCGTCAAATCCAGCGGCTGGTTGTCCTTGTACACAACATACATATCGGTATCAATAAATAAATTAAACAGACGCAGGCCCTGCTTCTCCTGCTCCGCATCCTGTCCGCTGTCCGCGCCCTGCGCGCCTGCCGCGCTTACCGTAACCTCAGCCGACTTCTGCTGCCGTCTTAGATGGGCCTTCACTCGGGCCAGCAGCTCGCGGGTACTGAACGGCTTCGTCACATAATCATCCGCGCCGAGCTCTAGGCCAAGCACCTTATCAATTTCCGTATCCTTCGCCGTCAGCATAATGATCGGCATATGCAGCTTCGCGCGAACTTCACGGCACACATCCATGCCATCCTTCACTGGAAGCATCAGATCGAGCAGCATTAAATCCGGCTTCTCTGAGAAGGCAAGCTCCACAGCTTGTCCGCCGTCGAAAGCACAAATGACCTCGTAGCCTTCTTTCTCCAAGTTGAACTTCAATATATCTGCAATCGGCTGTTCGTCGTCGACCACTAAAATTTTTCCGTGCATCGTCACACCGCCTGTCGCTTCCTAATTGGATCTGTTTGATCTTCCTACACATTAGGGTAAAACTTTATATACATAGCAATACTATCTTACCATACTGCCCTACACAGTTCCCAATTAAAGTTCCTTCATGCGCTTGGTGTCAAGGTTATAGCTGCTTATATTTTTAAAATAATAAAAGGGAGCGCCCCCGCAAGCTTTCGCTTCGGCAGCACTCCCCCTAATGGTATAAGTCCGATTATAAATATTTCAACGGGTTTTGAAGCTCCCCGTCTTTATGAATTTCAAAATGAAGGTGGACGCCGTATGACCGTCCCGTGTTTCCCATAATACCTAATTTATCGCCTTTTTCTAATATATCGCCTACGCTGACGCTAATCGAATCAAGATGCCCGTACAGCGTTTCATATCCGTTCTTATGGTCAATAATGACTACGTTGCCATAGCCGTTCTTCGTGCCCGCAAAACTAACAACGCCATTGTCAGCTGCTGTAATCGTTTTGCTGCCCGTCATGTCGATGCCTTTATGCATCCGTCCCCAACGCTGTCCGAACGTGCTGGACACCGAATAGCTCGATACTGGAGAAGAGAATAAGCCCGTTCCTTCACCCAAAATGACCTTCGTGCCCTTCATCATTACAGTTGGAATAGCTTCCTTAATCACCTGCTGGTCTATCAGCTCTTCGCTGATTAGGTAACCATTCTCTTTCACGATTTTGTAGGTCAGGCTTTTGGAGCCGCTGACGCCTGCGCTGATCAGCTTGGATTCTCCAACGCGCATGTCATCATTTTGCTGAACCTCGGTTGGCGGGTCAATCGTAACGATTTCCGTCAAATTCTCGGTTGTCCGTACCGACAGCTCCGGCTGGCGAACCGTAAGATCAAGTACATCTCCAACCTTGATCATATCATCTTCAATGCCTTTGTTATTCTCATAAATTACTTGCGGTGAAATATCAAATTTCTGAGCGATACAGCCTACGCAATCGCCTTGTGCTACCGTATATTTTGTTGGTTTAACTGTGCCCTCTACGAGCAGCTTGTACATATCATTGTCTGAGACAATTTCGCTCAGCGAAGTCGATACCGCATCCGTCTCCACCTTCTCTACGAAAGCGACATCCATCAGCTCCTTGCCTGCCTTAGGTGTATGCTTGTCCGCCTCTGCTTCCTCTGGTGAAAAAGCGAGTGCACGAACCTTCGTCGATTCCTTCTCCGCCACCTTTTTCGGTGCATATTTGCTCTGCACACGCGCCAGTATAGCATCTGCTGCTTCTTGGTTTTTCACAATACCGATTACTTTGCCATTTACCTTCACCTCTACGCCAACAGCGTGGGTTGTAAGCAGGCCCTCCAGCTTCGCAAGCGTCTGCTGCGTATCCGGGGCACCTTTGTATGCACTTGTACTCGTATATGTAAGCTGACCTGAATCCACCAAGATTGGAATATCTGGTGTTGCCTGCTGTGCTTCGGATGCCTTCTGCTCAAGCAGCGCTCCAACCTCCAGCGGACTGCCAACCGTCCCGATTTCGGTGCCGTTCATATATAAGTGATAATAGTCATTCGTGTTAGCCTTAATATATTGTATACCGCCAATTCCGACTGCTGCCAAAATCGCGATAATTCCGCCTGCAAGGATGAAAGGTTTCTTATAGTTAGTAGCTGCTTTAGTAGCTGCTATTGTCGATGTTGATGTCGCTTGCACTGCTGCGGTCGGTTGCTGATTGATGCCTTTCGAGTCTTGTGTTCGGAATTGCCGAAAGAACTCAATGGATGTATTCCACGCCTTTCGGATCCGACCCGTTGCCCTAAAATCGGTCATGATCGTCTCCTTCTCGCCTTAATGCCGCTATCATAATTAGGTCTTCCGATTCATATCCGGGCCATTTGGCCCGTCAGAACACCCGACTATTACTTTAACATAGCCTTAACACGAGGAGCAACCTCTCTGATTACTGCCTAATATTAATATTTCTTCAGAATACTCATAATTTGCTCGTACTCTTCCTTGCTCAAATGCTGGGAAATGACCTGTTGAAGCGCTGTAAGCTCTTGATCTGTAAGGCCATTTTCCATATAGCCGGATATTGTCTGCCACGCTTCTTGGGGCAGCTTGGTCATTAATAATCCGAACAGCTCCGACTTGTCTGTGTCGCTCATTTGGCTTTTGACCTGGTTCAGCTGATCCGTCGTAACGGCTGTTTCCGTACCGTCGATGGAGGCTCCCTCTTCACTCTGCCCCGACTGTACTAAAGGCTGCTCCCCATCCGCTTCTTCCATATCACCGTTCGTTGTGCCGCCACCCTCAATCCCGCTTTCCGTGCCGCCTGCACCTATACCTAAGGCCGAACCGCCGCCCGCTTTCGTTCCGCCGCCAATGCCAATATCCGTAAGCGGCGGCTCCGCTTGCTGACCGAAAGCATCGACGGCAAGCGGAGAATCTGCCCCTTCCCCTGCTGCTGCGCCCTCGTCTGAGGAAACCTCCCCGCTGGGCTTCTGAGCTCCTGTCTCTCCTTGCACAGCCGAGCTGCTGCTATTCGCCCCTGAGACATCCTTACCGGCCTGCGAGGCGCCAGACTGTCCCTTAGAGCCGCCTGTATCCGCCATCAACGGATCAGCGCCCCACATTTTTCCCCATAATCCGGTCAACGCCATTGGCTTTACTTCCAAGGGTAAATTATATTGCTTCAAAATCGTATCCACATAACTGCTCACAATATAGCCTGTCGTCCAAATCGACAAAAAGCTTATAATGATTCCCGCTGCCACCGTTTTCGCCAGCCACCCCGTCAGCTTCCACATGCTCTTCACCTTGCCCTTCCTGCTTGACCTATTTCAATAATGGTTTCTTTTACCATTATGGACAAGAGAAAGGGCGCATAACCGCTGCTCAGCGCTGAGAGACTCTTTTATTCAAGAGAATTGGGCCGCGCTAGACTAGCCAGCATAGCGAGCAGTTGCTGCTTCGTGCCTTCATCCGTAATAACGCATTCTTTATTCATTTTGAGAGCGATATGCGGAATCATGACTGTGCCTTGATCCACGATCAGCGCATTAATCATATTCAGCGTGAGCAGCAGCGAAGCATTGGCTTTATCCCCGCCCATTGGAGATGGAGATGCCGTGACAACCGCCACTCTTTTGTTAACGAACTCGCCAGAGGACACGGTCCAGTCGAGCGCATTTTTTAAGGAGCCCGGGACACCATTCCCGTATTCAGGTGTACAGATGAGAACGCCGTCAGCCTCCTTTAGCTGTTTGCGCAGCTCTCTAACCGCTGCTGGCCCTTCCTCTATATCCAGATCAGGATTAAAATGCGGAAGCTCGCCCAGCCCGCTGTAAACGCTGAAGCGCACAGGCTCGGCAGACAGTCCAATAATCGCGCTCATAAGTGCCGTGTTGGAAGACTTCTCACGCAAGCTTCCCGAAATCGCCAAAAGCTGAATATCCTTGCTCATTCCTCATCATCCCTTTTCCCTTATTGTGAAAAAAAGAAAGAAGACAGCATTCTCAGCTGTCCTCCTACTGGTTATCCGTCTAGCGGATTCGTCTATTCGTATATAGCTACAACCGGGTTTGTCTGCTCGCGGTTGCGGCCGACTGAGAAAATCGCAATCGGAATACCTGTCAGCTCCGATACACGGTTCAAGTAATTGCGCGTGTTCACTGGTAGATCATCCAGCGTTTTTGCGTCAGAAATATCCTCGGACCAGCCTGGAAGCTCCTCATATACCGCTTCGCATTCCGCAAGCATTTTCAGGCTTGCTGGATAGTGCGTAATGATTTCCCCCTTATATTTGTAGCCTGTGCAAATTTTAACCGTCTCAATGCCTGTCATAACGTCGAGCGAGTTAAGCGACAAGCCTGTGATTCCGCTAACACGGCGAGCGTGACGTACAACTACGCTGTCGAACCAGCCTACGCGGCGCGGACGACCAGTAACCGTACCATACTCGTGGCCTTTATCGCGAATCAGATCGCCAATAGCATTGTTTTGCTCAGTTGGGAATGGACCATCGCCAACACGTGTTGTATAGGCTTTAGCTACGCCGATAACTTGCTGGATCTTGGATGGGCCTACGCCGGAACCGATACATACGCCGCCAGCGGATGGATTCGACGAAGTTACGAATGGATATGTACCTTGGTCAATATCCAGCATAACGCCTTGCGCGCCTTCGAAGAGCACCTTGCTGCCCGCATCAATCGCATCATTAAGCACAACGGAAGTATCCGTTACATAGGAACGAAGCACTTCAGCATATGCAAGGTATTCCTCCACGATGCTGTCGGCGTTCAGCGGCTCGCCGCCGAATACTTGCTCAATCACTTGGTTTTTCTCGACAACAAGGCGGCGCAGCTTCTGCTCAAACTCCTCTGCATCCATCAGGTCGGCGATCCGAATGCCGTTGCGAGCGGCTTTATCCATGTAACAAGGGCCTATGCCTTTGCCCGTTGTACCAATTTTATTATCGCCTTTGCGTGTTTCTTCCAATGCATCAAGTACGATATGATATGGCATAATGACATGGGCACGATCACTGATTTTCAAGTTTTCAGTGGAAAACCCGTTTTCTTGAATATAGTTAATTTCTTCAATTAGCGCTTTAGGGTTAATAACCATACCATTACCAATGACACACACTTTATTGTGATTAAAAATACCCGAAGGTACCATCGTCAGTTTATATTTCTTATTGTCAATGAGAATAGTGTGTCCGGCATTGTTACCACCTTGATAGCGAGCGACGACGTCGGCGCCTTCAGCCAGATAATCGGTAATTTTGCCTTTTCCTTCGTCTCCCCACTGCGTACCAACAACAACAACCGTAGACATAAACATACCCCCGTCCGGTGTATAGACACACCGAAATTTACTGTTCTTCTATTGCACCGGCTTTCCCTTTCGCAAGAGAACGGCGGGTGACACACGAAGACAGCAATATTAGTGTAGCAGTACCCGAAATAGAAGTCAAACTAAAAACGAACAATTGTAGAAAGAGCTCTACAATTGTTCGGATATCATTAGGATGCCTGCGATGGATCCTCATGAGAACGGTCCAAGCTGACGAATTTATTGAAATTTTTCAGAAAGACCAGCTCTACCGTCCCAACGGGTCCATTCCGCTGCTTAGCGATAATAATCTCGATAATATTCTTTTTCTCCGATTCCTTATCGTAATAATCATCCCGGTAAAGGAAGGATACGATATCGGCATCCTGCTCAATCGAACCGGATTCCCGAAGGTCGGACATCATCGGACGCTTATCCTGACGCTGCTCAACACCCCGGCTGAGCTGCGACAGCGCGATAACCGGCACTTCAAGCTCACGGGCAATCTGCTTCAGTGTACGGGAAATTTCCGATACCTCCTGCTGCCGATTTTCCCCTGCCTTGCCGCGGCCGGAAATAAGCTGGAGGTAATCAATCAAAATCATGCCCAGTCCGCGTTCTTTCTTGAGACGGCGGCATTTTGCACGAATGTCAGCCACCGTAATACCAGGCGTATCATCAATAAAAATTTGTGCCTCGGATAAGGCGCCAATTGCCATCGTCAGCTTTTCCCAGTCGTCGCCCTCCAGATAGCCTGTCCGCATACGGCCCGCATCCACATTCGCTTCTGCGCAAATCATCCGCTGCACAAGCTGTGCAGCCGACATCTCCAGACTGAATATGGCAACCGTCTCGCGCGCGCGAACGCCGACATTTTGGGCAATATTCAGCGCAAACGCCGTCTTACCAACGGAAGGACGAGCCGCAACAATAATGAGATCACTGCGCTGGAAGCCCGATGTCATTTTGTCCAAATCGACAAAGCCCGATGGAATGCCTGACGTACCGCCTTTGTTCATATACAAGTGCTCGACCTTCTCGAACACTTCCATCAGCACATCGCGGATGGAAATAAACCCGCTGCTGGAGCGGCGATTGGATATTTCAAGAATTTTCTGCTCCGCATCCCCTAGAAGCGCACCTACCTGCTCCGTTCCGGCATAACCTTCGGTTACGATATTCGTAGCCGTGCGAATCAGGCGGCGCAGCAGCGATTTCTCCTCGACGATCTGAGCATAATAATCGACGTTCGCCGCCGTTGGAACGGAGCTGGCCAGCCGCGCCAAATAAGATACGCCGCCAATTTCTTCGAGGAGCTGCTGATCCTGCAAATGCGCAGTGAGCGTCACCAGATCAATCGGCTGATTATTTTCAGCCAGCTCAATCATCGCTTCATAAATACGCTGATGGGGGCCGCTGTAAAAATCTTCACTGCGAAGACGCTCCATAGCTGTAATCAGCGCTTCCGCCTGCAGCAGCACGGCACCGATAACGGCTTGCTCCGCCTCCATGTTCTGCGGCGGAACGCGATCAAACTTCAGCTCTGTACTCATCATTTCCCCCTATAACGATTATTCCTCAGTTGTTTGCACGCGCAGCTTGGCTTTCACTTCAGGATGCAGCTTTACAAGCACTTCCGTCATGCCAAGTGTACGAATAGGCTCTTCCAGCTCAATTTTACGTTTATCGACCTTAACGCCTTGTGCAGCAAGCTGCTCGCCGATTTGCTTGGAAGTGATGGCACCGAACAAACGGCCGCCTTCGCCGGCCTTCGTCTTCAGCACGATCGTCATTTCCTCCATCTTCTTCGCTAGCGTTTTTGCATCTTCCTTCTCCTGCGCTTTACGCTTCTGCTCGGAGGCATTTTGTACTTCTAGCGTCTTCAGGTTGCCGTCTGATGCTGGTTTGACCAGTCCTTTAGGAAGTAAAAAATTGCGCACATAACCTTCGGATACGTCTTTAACCTCGCCTTTTTTCCCTTGTCCCTTAACATCTGCCAAAAAAATTACTTTCATTCAAATAACCCCTCTTCCTTATCAATTTCTTTGAGCACCGCTTTAAGCTTCTCTGCTACTTCACTAACGGTGCCTTCAAGCTGGGCGGCAGCATTCGTTAAATGACCGCCTCCGCCCATTCTTTCCATCACGACCTGCACATTCATGTCGCCAAGCGAACGTGCGCTAATACCGATTAAGCCGTCTGTTCGCTCGCCAACGACGAACGATGCCAAAATATCGGTCATATTGAGCAGTGTATCCGCCGCCTGTGCAATTAACAGCTGGCCTACCTTGCGGCCCGGCTCGGTTACCGCAATCGCGATATGCTCATAATGCACGCTCGCATGCTTAATGATTTCCGCCTTGCGGACGTATTCCTCCAAGTCTTCCTTCAGCATCTGCTGCACCAGCATGGAATCCGCTCCGTTGCGCCGGAGGAAGGAGGCCGCCTCGAACGTTCTGGCGCCGGTGCGAAGCGAGAAGCTCTTCGTATCTACCGTAATGCCCGCAAGCAGCGCAGTCGCTTCCCACACATCAAGCACGATACGATCCGCAATGTATTGCAGAAGCTCCGCTACCAGCTCGCAAGTGGAGGACGCATACGGCTCCATGTAGACCAGAATCGCATTCGTAATAAACTCCTCACCTCGGCGATGATGGTCAATGACGACGATTTTCCCCTGTGCTCCAATTAGCCGTGGTTCCTTCACCATCGACGCCTTATGGGTATCGACGACAACCGTGAGCGTCTTTTGGTTCGTCATGGACATCGCCTGCTCCGGCGTAATGAACCTTTTGGAGATACGTTCATCCTGCCGCAGCATCTCCATCATCTTCTGAATAGAAGGATTGATGCCTTCCAGCACGATAAAAGCTTCCTTGCCGAACATATGCGCTGCCTTCGTAATTCCAATAGCTGCGCCGATTGCATCCGTGTCCGGCATCTTGTGGCCCATGATGATTACATTGCTGCTTTCCTTAATCAAATCTCTAAGCGCGTGCGCCACGACGCGAGCCCGCACACGGGTCCTCTTCTCAACCGCATTGGACTTGCCGCCATAAAAGGACTGCCTGCCGCCGATTTTGACAGCTGCTTGGTCGCCGCCGCGCCCAAGAGCAATATCAAGGCTGGATTGCGCCCACTGACCTAGCTCGACGATGCTCTCTGCCTCAGCAGCAAAGCCGATGCTTAGCGTCGTCGGAATTTTTTGATCGCAGGTAAGCTCGCGAACTTCATCGAGCAGCACAAACCGGGATTGCTCCAGCTGCCTAAGCGTCCTGAGGTCCGTGATGAGCATAAACCGGTCTGAGGTCAGCCGCTTAATATGAAGCTGATAACGCTGCGCCCACTCGGTGATCTCAGTCGTAACCTTGGACAGAAGCGCAGAGCGCTGATTATCATCCATGCCCTGCGTTACTTCATCCAAGCTGTCAATCATGACGATGCCGAGGGCCAGCTTCTCCTCTTCATATTTCTTCGAGAGATGCCAAAGCTCGGTAATATTTTTCACGTACAAAATGCGCTCTTCCGGCTTGAAAATCAGCTGAAAAACATAGTTTCCCACTATAACCTGCTGCTCCGCCTCCCGGTCCTTATCCTTCGACTGATGCAAGGAGGGGAACAGCTCTACGATGGTTTGCCCTATGACAGAATCTTGGCCCAAAATCTCAGCAATATAGGGGTTATGCCATTCGACCGTCTTATCTTCATTATACAATATAATGCCGAAAGGAAGCTCGCTAATCACATCATTGCCGGCCTTCTTCACCCGGTAAGAAATCGTACCTAAATACGTTTTTAAATCTTTGCGGAACGCCCGCTCCGCTAGAAAACCATATACGCTGAAACCAATCATAAACATCAGTGCAATAAGCCCGATTCGCCATTCGAACCAAGCAAGGGCTGTCGTCATAATCGCCATAATAACAAAAGCCGCCAACTGATGCATGCCATGCCAGCGAACAACTAAAAACTTTGGCATTTCCTGATCGCTCCTGTGTTAGGATTTCTTCGTAAATGACTTTCGGATGGGGAAAGCAGCATCAAGCACACCGATTAAGCTCAGCGGCGAGAAAAGCAGTACAGGTATTGCAATAAGAACTGGAATAGCCGGATTCCATTTGCGCTCATGGGCCAAATAGAAGAAGAAACCTACGGCCTGGATGGCAAAAGCGAGCCTCAGCAGCGGCAGTAAATTCAGCACGGCTACTCCCAAGAAGGACTTGCTGTCTGGACTGACAAACAGGCTTAAAATGTAAACAATCACATAATAAATGACTAATACCCGCGGCAGCATCCAATCTTTCGCCAGCGGCATTCTCGGCAGCTCTACGCCCGAGGATGCAAGCACACGCCGCGAAATATATTGGGTAACGACAGCGTAGAAAAATGATACGCTAATAACAGCGAGCGGAATCGTATTCAGCATCATTTGAATGAGCATCTCGGTATACTCATCGCTCCATTCCGCAGGAAGCAGCGGCTGCAATTGCGGATCGCTAAATACGGAGCGGACAAAATTGCCCATTTCACTCGTCAGGGACAAATCTAAAATCACTTCAAAAGCTGCAAATTCCATCAAAAACAGGACAAGCAGCGTAATAACCGTTCTTGACAGCACCTTATGCGCGGGCAGCTGCTTCTTAAACATATGTCCCATCACTATAGAAGGAACAAGAAAAAACAAACCGATAATTAACGCTGGAGCCCCTAATATGAGGAAGGATATTACCCATACCGGCAGCATATGCAGAATGAACGCACGCGCGGAAAGCGCTGTGTACAACACCACATAAGGAACCATAAGACACAATATGGTCAAAATATTAAGAACAGGTACAGCTATGGACAATAACAGGAGCAGTGCTGCCGCGCTCCATAAAACAGATTTCATACCGGTCTTCAAACCGTTCACCTCTTGCACATGTATATTCGTAAATCTAACCGCCATGCTTGCCAGACCCCATTATATCACAAATAAGCTTCACCGCATCCAACAAGCGTAAACGGCTTTAGCATACTTTGCAGGCAATGCTCGTTTCGCGGAGAAATAGAAGCTTACTTCAAGCATAAGCAGCATAGCCTGACATTAATAAAAGGCGGAGAGCCGCTGCTCCCCGCCTTCTTTAGAAATAGACTATGCCTCAATCGCAATTGCGCTTTGCATAATCGTCTGGCAATAATCAATAATTTCACTGCGCCGCACAATGCCAATAAAATGCTCGCTATCATCGACGACCGGCACAAAGTTTTGCACCTTCGCCAGCATAATGAGATCCTCCATGTTGGCATCAATTCGCACCGAGCGTTGATTCAGCCGTAGCGGAACGTCCGCCAGCTTGACTTTATTCGTCATTTCGAAGGTCAGCTCCGGCCTATTTTTCATAAACCATAATAAATCGCCTTCTGTAACAGCTCCGGCAAATTTGCCTTCTGCATCAATAATCGGTACAGCTGTATAACGGTGATGCTCCATTTTCTCCAACGTCTGCCTAAGTGTTGCGTCATGCGTTACCGTTACGACTTCCTGCTTGGGCAGCAGAAAAAACGCAATGTTCATCCGTCAATCAACTCCATTTCTTCCTTCGCTTAACGCCCTGAAGACTGCCCGCAGTCTACTTGGCGCCGCTTGCGCTGGACAATGAGCCAACCGGCTTTTGCACTTTGGAGGTATACTCATCCGGCATAATTAAATTCTGCTTCGCCGTATCTGGGTTTAGCCAGCTGCCAATCATCGCCTGCGTCTTGGACAAATCGTCTTTATCTGCAAAATAATACCACGCGCCGCCGTTCGTCAGCCTGTGCCCCTCGCCTTTCAGCGTATGGCTGTATATCGTGCGGTTATCCTGTTGCAGCAGCTGCTGCGCCAGCTTAATCATTTGGTCAGGCTGGATGTCCGTACTGAAGTTTTCGCCCATAATGTCAATCAGGTCAGGGATTTTGCTCCATTGACCGACCTCTGACGCTTTATCCAGCAACTGATTCAGAAAAATTTGATGTCTTCCCGTACGGCTCATATCGCCTCCGGCATCTTCACGGTAACGAACGTAATTCAGCGCATCATTGCCATTATATACATCCTGACCGCCTTTCACGACAAATTTTTCGTGATCGGGATCTTTATTTATTATATCTTCTGCAATTGGCAGGGAAATCCCTCCCATTGCATCAATAACATCACGAAAACCCTGAAAATTAATAGCCGCATAATAGTTAATAGGCTGGTCAAATAGATTTTCGACCGTCTCAATTGCCATTTTGGCACCACCAAAGGCATATGCATGCGTAATTTTGTCCTCTTTATTTTTACCCACAATTTCCGTATACGTATCACGCGGAATAGATACCATGAGAATAGCGCCGTCCTTCGGACGTATGACTGTGTAGATCATCGTGTCCGATCTTCCGGTTTCCTTGCCCCGCTGGTCGACGCCAAGCAGCATCAGTGCGAACGGATTCGTATTCACATTGCCGACTTGAATAGGCTCGCGGCCTTCTATTGGTTTATAGGTTTGCTCCAGCCCAGCAGCTACCTGATCAGAGAGAAACCAGTTGAAGCCCAGCATAGCGAGCGCTCCGCGATTAAAATAGCCCGCTGTTCCAAGCACGAGCAC
The DNA here is from genome assembly GCF_036894955.1 of Paenibacillus sp. KS-LC4. Classification (NCBI taxonomy): domain Bacteria; kingdom Bacillati; phylum Bacillota; class Bacilli; order Caryophanales; family Paenibacillaceae; genus Paenibacillus; species Paenibacillus sp. KS-LC4. The sequence continues at coordinate 6,216,011 of NZ_CP145905.1, forward strand.
CGCTGCGCACAACGTATATATCCATTTCTTCTTGTTCGTCCAATTTGACATTTCCCTTACTCCTAACTATTAAGGTTCTAGTGCTTCAGAAGCACACTCACCATCATAAACGACAACTTTGAGCCATAGGTTACAAAACTTTTACAAGACTTTGCTACCAATTGATGTATTCTAGCGAGTTTTGGCAGGAATAATAGTGGGTAAGGAAGAATATAGTATAATGCACTATTCATTTTTCGAATCAGAAAGGATGACCCTCACAAATGCAACAAATCAATCAACCTGATCAATCCTCAACTGGGCTCGATCCTAAGGTCGCGGCGCTGCTTTGTTATGTTCTGGGCTTTATCAGCGGCATCATTTTTCTTGTCTTGGAGAAAAATAGCCGCTATGTGAAGTTCCATGCGATGCAATCCATTATTACATTCGGCGGATTGCTAGTAGTCTCAATGATAGTGAACATTATCCCCGTTATTGGCACGCTGATTGGCGCTTTGCTCAGTATTCTTGGATTCGTCCTTTGGATCTTCCTCATGCTGCAAGCTTACCAAGGCAAGCCATTCAAGCTGCCTTACGTAGGCGACATTGCTGAGAAGCAAGCTAACCAATTCAAGTAAATTTGATAAAAATAAGGCTCCCATCCGCTTAAGGATAGGAGCCTTATTGCTTCCCTGCCGCCTTGTTACCGATGCAGAAACAAAGTCGCATTCAAATAACGACGGGCAAGCGAGTGGAAATACGCCGTCTGAATCGAGATCGCCGCAATGAACAATATATTGCGCAGCGCCTCCGATTGGTCGTTCGTTAAATCCGGCAGCTTGCGGGCAAAGCGGTCCGCCGAAGCTTTAATCGCATTTTCCGTTAATGCGTCCTGCTTGCTGCCGCCCTTTACATGGCCGAATGTATCCAGCAACTGGTCATTGTTTGCATCAAGCTCTTCAAACATGGCCGAGTAAGATGCATACAGCTCAAGCGGTCCAATGAGATCGGCCGATTCATCCTCCGGTTTAATGAATAAAATTTCAAGCAGCTTGCGGATCGACTCAAAATCGAGATTCGACTTCAAATCATCAATGACGAACAAAAGCGCCGCTTGATTCAGTGAATATTTTTTACCCATTTTTGGACAATCGAAATAAGCCTTAAAATCGCGCTTCACCCAATTCTGCATAGAGGTAATAGACATGTTGGAATACTCCACCATATGGCCGAGTGTAGCGATTTCCTGCAGTGAGAAGCCTCTCACCTCATTGCCTTTTATCATCTTCTCCAGAATGGGGGGAAGGGCCGTGGATAAGAAGGCGGGTAGTGTTGCTCCGGCTTCCCATGCATCGCGGTGCGTCTTCTTCCAAGCATCCTGCAGCACCTGCAAGGGACGATGTCCATCCTGTCCATCCAGTGCCATCAGCAGGCAAGCCATTTCTTTTCGAGTAAGCGTGAAAGACTCCATATCGCTTTCCTCCTACTTGTACTGAACCATTTCAAGTTCGAATGAACTTATCATACGCCCGCGATAAAGGAATGTAAAGATGAGATAATAGCCAATAATATCAACATTTTTCGCATTTTCGCCTGTAATTTGCCTCATATGGTCTGCTAACAACGAATGGCGAGATTGCATATTGACCCTTGAGTTCGGTATATTAGTTCATAAGAACTTAAAATTCATTTAAAAAGGATTGTGAAAAGTAGACATGGGTATAGGACTTAATCTGTTATTGATTGCATTATTAATTGTGATGACTGCCTTTTTCGTGGCAACGGAATTTGCTGTTATCAGGCTACGGGCAAGCCGGGTCGATCAATTAGTGCTTGAAGGCAAGAAAAACGCTCTTGCCGTACAACAGGTTACAAGCAATTTGGATGGTTATCTGTCGGCCTGTCAGCTTGGTATTACCATTACAGCTCTCGGGTTAGGTTGGCTGGGTGAACCGACAGTGGAGAAAATCCTGTTCCCTCTTTTTCAACAGCTTAGTATAAACAGTGAAGTTAGTCACGTACTGTCCTTTATTATCGCTTTCGCTTCCGTTACTTTCCTGCACGTTGTAATTGGTGAGCTAGCTCCGAAGACTTGGGCGATTCAAAAAGCAGAATTTATCAGCTTTGCTGTAGCGAAGCCCATCATTTTGTTCCACAAGATTATGTATCCGTTTATCTGGGTACTCAACGGCTCCGCTAATGCGCTTGTGCGCATGTTCGGTCTTAAGGCTGTGAAAGAACACGAAGATGCTCATAGCGAAGAAGAAATTCAGATTATTCTGAACGACAGCTACCAGAGCGGCAAAATCAACAACACGGAATATGGCTACGTGAGCCGCATTTTCGCTTTTGACGAAATGCTCGCGAAGGAAATCATGGTGCCACGCACCGATATGATTTGCCTTTACTCCAACAATTCGTTAGTTGAAAACATGGAAATTATTCATAAAGAACAATATACACGCTTTCCTGTCGCTCAAGACAGCAAAGACAACATTATCGGCATGATTAATACGAAGCAGATGTTTTTGCAATTCCATCAAAATAAAGAGTTTGATTTTAAAAAGCTGATCCATCCTGTACTTACGGTTTCCGAAGTGCTTCCTGTCAAAACGCTGCTTAAGCGCATGCAGCAGGAGCAAGTGCATATTGCCATTTTGATGGATGAATACGGCGGGACATCCGGCCTCGTTACGATTGAGGATATATTGGAGGAGATCGTTGGCGAAATTCGTGATGAATTTGATGCTGACGAGCGCAAGGATATTGAGAAGCTGGATGACAACTCCTACCTGCTTGACGGCAAAGTATCACTCGACGAACTAAGCGAGCTGACAGGCATCAACCTTGAGCATGAGGAAGTCGATACGGTAGGCGGCTGGCTGTACAGCGAGATTCAAGATCCGCGCATTGGCAAGGAGCTCCATCACCTCAATATGCGCTTTATTATTCGCGAGATTGGCAAGCATAGAATTAAGAAGGTCGAACTGATTATCGAAGCCGATGATATAGATGCACAACAGGTTGTAACAACCGCATAAGATTTATAAGTTAAAATCGGGGCGCTTCTCTTAACAATAGAGAGCTGCCCCGATTTATTTGTAATTCCCTACATGCTCCGTCGTCTTAGACTTAGTTTGCCGCATGCTCCCGCTTGAACAGCTGCTTCATCAGCGGCGGCGTAACCAGAATTGTCACCGTAATGACGATTACGACGGGGAACCTATGGTCTATCAACTTCGGTATTCACTTCTGTATCTTCTGTATTAGCTCCCCATCAAGCTTTCGCGTACTGCCTTTGGAAGCGACTTAACAACCAGCTCATAGGAGTGGGTGATCATGCTCTCGACCTCTTCCTGCTCCAAGCTGCCGTCCAGCAGCACTGTATTCCAGTGCTTCTTGTTCAAATGATAGCCGGGAATGACCGCCGCATGCTGCTCGCGTAAATTTTCTGCAATGACCGGGTCGCATTTCAAAGATATCGACTTGCGGTCGTCTGAAATCAGAGCAAACATCTTTCCCTCTACCTTCATAACAAGTGCTTCCGGCCCAAAAGGATAATCTTCGAACGCACCCTTCTTGCCCAAGCAATATTCAACATAATGTTCCATGGTCGTTGTCCCCTTTCTTCCTATCGTACCATCTTCCGTTCAAAAAAATAAAGCTCCCGCCTAAACAGCTGCTGCCGTTTAAACGAGAACTTATTATGGTTATTTATAAATAAATTAGTAAACGAGCGAGAACAAGCCGTTAACATGCGACAAGTAACGAACGTTACTTGCTTCCTTCATTAGGGAAGCGGCAGTGCCTCTCAGACGAAGCTGGCTTGCGCCGATTGTTCCGATTGCATCTTTGCGGCCAAGGCTCGCAAGAACGCCGGAGTTAACGAATGTAAACGATTTTTGCGGCAAGCCTTTGGATTGTGCGAACAGATTGTAGCCGATTGCTTCGCCCATTTGCCATGCGATTTGTGCGCTTGGCGGATATGGACGGCCATCTGGGCTAAATACAACTGCATTGTCGCCAGCCAGATAAACGTCAGGGTGCGAAGTCGATTGCAGGAACTCATTAACTGTCGCGCGGCCACGGTTCACTTCAATACCGCAGTTTGCTACGACAGGGTTGCCTGTAACGCCGCCAGTCCATACGAATGTGTTAGCCACAAGCGTTTGACCGTCCTTCAAAATAACTTCATTGCCTTTTACTTCAGTAACCGCAATACCCATCAGCAGTTGAACGCCGCGTTTCTCAAGGCTTGCTTTCGCACGGTCAACAAGCTCCGTAGGGAATCCAGCAAGGATTGACGGGCCTGCTTCAACGTTATATACCGATACTTCGCTGATGTTTACGCCGTTTTGCTCACACCACTTTGGCAGCATGTCGGCAATTTCACCGATCAGCTCAATACCAGTCAGGCCGCCGCCGCCAACAACGATCGTTGCGTCAGCTTTGTTTTTCGATTTTGCATACGCAGCAAGGCGCTCTTGAATGTGCGCGCTCACGCGGTTAGCTTCCTCAACCGATTTCAGCGTCAGGCTGTTCTCTTCAAGGCCTGGAATGCCGAAAAATGCCGTTTCGCCGCCAAGAGCGATAACAAGCGTATCATAGGAAGTTTTTGCACCGCTCGAAAGATGAACTTGCTTCTGATCCGGATCAATTTTGTCGACAGTGTCGATAACCAAATTGATGGATTTATCTTTGAACAGCTTTGTCAGCGGCAGGGCAACGTTGTTCTCATGAACGCCGCCAACAGCCAGACGATGCAATTCGGTTACGATTTGGTGAGATGGAATACGGTTAACAACGGTAATGCTTGCTTCCTCGGGGGATAAATGTTTGCGAGTTGTAAGTGCGCTCAGCAAACCGCCATATCCGCCACCCAAAATCAAAATATGCTTAGACATACTGTTCCTCCGTTCTCATTCTGATCCGATCTTAACGTTGTTTGTTGCGCTCAGCCAATACATCTAGGAACGATTGCGCGAAACGCAATGTTTGTTGAACCTGAGGATCCTTCAGCATTTTGAGAATGCCGAACAGACCAATTGTCGTAGGCTCTGCTTGTGCACGATCATTTGCTTCTACAGCAGCCGATGCAATGCCCTTAGCCTTGTCCGTAATCGGCTTAACGAATTCCTCAATACCATGCTTCATGTCGCCCATAAGCACTTGGTCATTCGCCACAGTTGTTGCTACATCATAAGCTTTGGTCATCAAAGTAACCATTTCAGCAAGCTTAGGCAAGCTTTCTACCAGCTGATTCAGCGAGCTTTGGATTTCCGGTTTAAGCAATTGCTCCAGAACGTCCAGTTCACTACGTACAGATCCCGTCTGTACTTCTTGCTCTGTTAATGTTTCCGACATACGAAAAATGCCTCCCTTGCGTTGTTTGTTGCATGATTAGTTAAACGCCGTTACAACGGCAAGCCTCCTCTGAAAAAAGCCTGAATTTGTGAAATGTTTCACAATAAGGGTGCATAATTAGAGGGACTTGACCACACTCATGTTCATTTTATTCCTTTACGACAAAAACTGCAATTACAACTTTTAGATCCTTTATTATATTTTAATAAAAGGACTGCTTCTGCGAGCAGTCCTCCGTTTTATAATGCTTATATTATAGCTTAAAATCATTATCCGCATTCACTTCCTCTGCCGCATAAAGCGGGGAACGCGCCTGTAGCCAATGGAAAAAATTCGTTGCGATAACCTTCAGCACTGCATAGCCTGGAACGGCTAAAATAATGCCCGCCACGCCAAACAAATTTCCCGCAGTTAAAATGACGAAAATAATCGTAATGGGATGAATCTTCATGCTTTTTCCCATAATTTGCGGAGAAATAAACTTTCCTTCAATCAGCTGGACAATCGTCCAGATCACAATCATTTTAAGCAGCATAACAGGTGAGGTTACCATCGCTACAATGAGCGCCGGCGTAATCGCGATAGCTGGCCCCAAATACGGAATAATGGCAGTACAAGCAGCGATCAACGCTAGCACCAGCGAGTACTCAAGTCCAATAATCAAATAACCGATATACAGCAGCAGGCCAATACAGAAGCTCACAATAATCTGCCCTCTTATATAGCTGCTGATTTGGCCGTTCATTTCGCCCATAATGCGCTTCGTGTGCACTCTCATGTTCGTTGGCAGTATCGCAGCAATATAATTCGGCAGCTTCTTGCCATCCTTCAATAAGTAGAACAGAATAAACGGCAGCGTAATGACCGCAAGCACAACATCTTTAAGTGCCCCTACGAATGAACCTACACTTTGCCATACGCCATTTAACAGCTCCGTTCCCCGCTTCGTAATATTGCCGCTCAAATCTGACGGATTTATATTAAGCCACCGCCCAATTTCCCGCAGGTCGCCGCTGTGCATCAGCTCATCAAATTTCGTTCGCAGCTGATCCGCATAGCCGGGCAAATTTTCGACCAGACTTACGACCTGTGTGCTGACAATGGGAATAACCACCGTCAGCAATATCGTCAGCAAGCCCAAAATGACTGCAAAAATTACAAAAATAGAGTAAATGCGCGGAGCCTTCTTCGTCTCCAAATAGTCAACAATCGGATTTAGCAAATAATAAGCCACACCAGCTAAAATTATCGGCAGCAGAACCGTCTTGAACAATACAGTGAGCGGTGTGAACACGTAGGAGATTTTGCTCATAACGAAAATATTCAAGCTTACCAGGAGCAGCACGATTAGAAATATAACAAATTTATTATTTAAAACAAATTGTACAAACCGCTCTGTTCCTGTTTTAAAATGGTTCATCCGCTGTTCCTTCTTCCTGCTTTTGATATTCTCAGCTTTCCGCCGTAATTTCCCCGGTACGGGTCAAATCATACCCCTCGATAGCTCCCAGCTCCTGCTTGAAGGCTTGCGACCTTAAAATACGAATGACCGCATCAATAAAAACTTGATTGTCCGGCTTCTTCAACATAACCAAGTCATATTGCTCCTTAACAAGCGGAATATAGGCAACGCCGGAAACGTTCGCTGCGGCCCTCTCCGTTCCAATACCCACATCAGCCTCTCCTGACGCAACCTGCGCAGCTACTCCAAGATGATTCGACTGCTCTTGGTCATAGCCCATTATGGAAGTTGCTGGAATTTGGTGCAGCCTCAGCTGCTCATCGAGCAGCACGCGTGCGCCGGCACCGCGCTCGCGGTTGATGAGGCGCAGTCCCGGCTTCGCCAAATCGGCCCAGCTTGCCAGCTTAAGCGGATTTCCCTTCTGCACGAATAAGCCCGAACTTCTAGTCAGCAAATGCACAACGATATAAGGTGCTCCAATCAATAGTTTACGAATATAGGGAACGTTATATTCCCCTGTATCGCCATCCAGCAGATGTGTGCTGACAATATCAGATTCCCCTCTATACATGGATACGAGGCTATCCATACTGCCGACGTAGGAGCGCAGCGGACGCAGCCCCAAGCCCTCTCGCTCGATATGCTTGGCTAGAATATCTAGGCTCATATCTTGTCCGGTAATGACGATGGAACGTCCCCGGCCAGCGGCAGCTGAAGTGGAGCCTCTGTCCGATAAATTCTGTGTGTACGCGAATGGAGTACCTTGATGCTGGGGAGCCGCTGGCTTGCTGGCAGGCGTATTAGACTGAAGGCCTTTGGCCCGCAGCTTGTATGCTTCCAGATCGGAAGCATCAATTCGCATCTGCTTCCCTACCCGGTAGGATGGCAGCTCTCCTTTTTTAATTAAATCGTAAACCGTCAGTTTGGAAATTTTTAATAGCTTGGCGATTTCTTCCGTTGTATATGAGATGTCAGCGGACATATTGGATCTCCTTAACCTCGCTCAGCCTAGATTGCGGGCAAAATTTGGACGTTATTTTTACATCCTTAATTGTAACATAATATATTTCAAACATCCCATCTCCCTTTACAGTACAATTGCGACCAGTCTATAATGATGTTTAGATATAATTAGATATAATAAACTATATTTGGAGGAGAGTTTATGTTTACATATTTCAAAAAACCAGCTGTACTGTTTTTCATGTTGGCTGTGCTGCTAGTATGTGCGGCATGTGGCGCGAGCAATACCGGAATGGCTGCAACGGATACCAGCACAAGCAGTCCTAACGCTGCTGTTGTACAATCGGCATCGCCGCAAGCCGGTGAAGCTGCCGCACCCGCCGAAAACGTAGCACTAACCATTTCCGCCGCTGCCAGCTTGACGGATGCGCTGCAAGAAATTAAGCAAGCTTATGAAGCTGCAAATCCTTCCGTTTCCTTGAACTTTAACTTCGGCGCCTCTGGCGCGTTGCAGCAGCAAATTGAGCAGGGTGCTCCAGCGGACCTGTTCCTTTCGGCTTCTTCCAAAAACCTGAAAGCGCTCGTTGAAGGCGGCTTTATCGCAGAGGATCAGCAAAAGAAGCTGCTAGCCAATGAGCTCGTTATTATAACGGGAGCTGACAGCAAAGTTAAATTAGCAGCTATAGCTGATCTCAGCCAAGATACCCTTGGCAAAATCGCAATTGGTATTCCAGAAAGCGTTCCTGCCGGCAACTATGCAATGGAAGCTTTGACTAACGCTGAGCTGTGGGACAGCCTGCAATCCAAGCTAGTCCAAGCGAAAGACGTGCGCCAAGTGCTGCAATATGTAGAAACAGGTAATGTAGACGCTGGTTTCGTCTATCGTACAGATGCTTTGACCTCCGATAAAGTCATAATCGCCGCTGCCGTTGATCCAACAGCCTATACGCCCATTGTATATCCAATCGGTATTGTGAAAGACACGAAGCATCAAAGCGCAGCAGAAGCTTTTTATGCTTACCTGCAAACAGCCGATGCGATGAACGTATTTACTAAATACGGCTTCTCCGCAGCTCAATGATTGGGGCAGGTATAGATTGGCCCGCATTTTGGACGCCGATCCGGCTTTCTCTACAGGTTGCCTTGCTATCGAGTGTTGTAACCCTTTTGCTTGGAGTCCTCATTGCAAAATGGATGTCGAAAGCAAAGTTTAAAGGCAAGCTGCTGCTTGAAACGCTATTCATGCTGCCGCTCGTGCTGCCGCCTACAGTCGTTGGATTCCTGCTGCTTGTATTGTTGGGCCGCAGGGGCTGGATGGGCAAGCTGATTGAATGGGTGTTTCATGCACCCGTCATATTCACCTGGTGGGCGGCGGTTATCGCTTCCATTGTCGTTGCCTTCCCCCTCGTCTACCAGACGATGAAGGTTGGCTTCTCAGGAGTAGATCATCATCTGGAGGATGCGGGCCGCTCCATGGGCGGCAGCTCGTGGCAGATTTTTCGCTATATTACGCTGCCGCTTGTATGGCCATCACTCATCAGCGCTTATATACTCGGCTTCGCCAGAGCGCTCGGTGAGTTCGGCGCTACGCTCATGATTGCTGGCAACATTCCAGGCGTTACGCAGACGGTACCAACCGCAATCTACGTCGCCGTAGACGGGGGAAATATGACGATGGCTTGGGCTTGGACAATCGCCATTGTGTTAATATCCTTCCTTATGCTGGCGCTTACCCGAAGAAAGACCGAATAGCCATGTAGAAAAAATACACTTAAAACAAGCCGTGCTTCTCTGTAGCAGAGAAACGCGGCTTGTTTTGAAATTAGTGCTTTACTAAACCCATTCTAATATGTTAGCCTTGTTTCTACAGATATAGAAATACTAGTGGAGGAGGGACTAGACCGTGGAGGAACAAGAAGCCGTGCAAGCCGCCGTAAAAGTTTATAAAGCGCTTGGAGAGCCGACTCGGTTTAAAATCGCTCAACTGCTCGCTAAGCAGCCTGATCAATGCTGCAGCATGCTTGGTCAGCAATTAAAGATGGTTGCAGGCTCTACGCTTTCCCACCATTTGAAGCAGCTGTCCGAATCCGGCCTGTTAAAAATGCGCAAGGAAGGTACGTTTATTTACTACAGCCCGGATATGGACGTTATACAAAAATACGCTCCTTATTTACTGGCGTAATTTTTTTGATTTTAATTTCTATATTTTTAGAAATATAAAAATATAAGTGGAGAGGACTATCATCATGCTGTCAAACACGTGGAAAATTTATTTACTCGCTTTAATTAGTTTTTTGGTTGGAACTTCGGAGTACGTAATTGCGGGGATACTGGATAAAATCGCGGAGGATATTGGGGTATCAGTCAGTGCCGCAGGCCAGCTCATCACCTTCTTCTCGCTTACCTACGCGCTTGGCACTCCTATTCTGATGGCTCTGACGGGACGAATTGAACGCCGCAGGCTGCTCATGTATGCAATGGTGGTCTTCGTACTTGGCAACTTGCTTGCCATTACGCTTCCAGGCTTTAGTTATTTCATTGCCGCACGCATCATTATGGCGCTCGGGGCGGGCGTCGTCGTTGTAACATCATTAACGCTTGCTACTAAAATGGCACCTCCAGGCAAACAGGCCAGCGCACTCGCTACCGTCGTAACCGGGTTTACTGCGGCGTTGATCATTGGCATTCCAATTGGCCGTATGGTAGCTGCCTCTTATAACTGGAAAAGCGTCTTCGGCGGCATCGGCGTACTCGGCTTGATCGCCATCCTTATTATTGCATTTGCTATTCCAAAATATGATGGCGAGCCTTCTGTACCGCTGCGTGAGCAGCTAGCTCTGCTCAAATCTCCAAAAATAGCAGCTGCTCTTGGTGTCACTTTTCTATGGATAGCCGGCTATTCAATTCCCTATACGTACATTTCGCCCTACCTTCTAAAAGTCACTTCTATGAGCGAAAATACACTAAGCATCGCCTTATTCGGTTTTGGGGTAGCCAGTCTGATTGGCTCCAAGCTAGGCGGCTTCAGCACAGATAAATGGGGCGTGAAGCGTACGTTAATGGGAGGCATGCTCGTTCATGCTGCTGCTCTGCTGCTCATTTCCTTCAGTTCCAGCTCTTCCGCTATCGTCTTCCCGCTGCTTATGCTGTGGTCATTTGCGGCTTGGTCATCCGGGCCTACACAGCAATATAATTTGCTTACGCTTGCTCCAGGCGCATCAAGCATTATGCTCAGCCTGAATACTTCCGTACTACAGCTAGCAATGGCTGTCGGTGCAAGCGCAGGCGGACTAATCGTCGCCAAGGTTTCCTTGCCTAGCATTACGTGGATTGGTGCATTCGGCGTGCTGCTTGCTGTGATTTTAATTGTGTTTTCACGCAGGCTGTCCAGCAGCCACGAGCAAGCATCCGTTCCCAGTGTGGCCCCGCAGGCATGAAATAAAGTGACTGACTTGCAATGACTTGCAATGATTAGTAATGTATTTGCAAAGTTCTCTTCATCTTGCTTTAATAAATTACCTCTATACTAGTACTCAACCCCCCTTTTAATTAATATAAATGCTTAGACACACAGCCCGTTGCTGTGTGTCTCTTTTTGTCTTTTATTCAGCATACATGAAACACCTATCGCAAATAGGCGTAAATAAAAGAAGCCTGCCGAGACGAATCTCAGGCAGGCTTCTTTTGAATAGAAAAATCTATTCAGTTGTGTACGGCAGCAATGCTACTTGACGCGAACGTTTGATCGCAACAGTCAGCAGGCGTTGGTACTTCGCGCTTGTTCCAGTTACACGACGTGGCAAGATTTTGCCGCGCTCGCTGATAAACTTTTTAAGCAGGTCCGTGTCTTTATAATCAACTTTAGTGATTTTGTTCACGGTGAAGAAGCAAACTTTACGGCGTTTGTTACGTCCGCCTTTGCGGCCGCCGAATTTGCGTTCTGGACGCTCTCCGTCTCCGCCATCTCTTGGCTTAAAGCTCATTCGAATCCATCCTTTCAATTAAAATGGCAAATCATCCTCAGATATATCAATCGGTCGACCATCATCCGAGAACGGATCACGGTTGTCGTTACGTGAGTTGTTACTGGAGCGGCCGCTATTGTTATTACTGTTGTTATTGCTGTTATAGCCGCCTCCGCCTCCTCCACCGTTACCGTAGGAAGAACCGCCTCCGAAAGAACCGCCGCCCATGCCACCGCTGTCCTCACGCGATCCGCCCGCATCCTTGTTGGATTCCAAGAAACGGACGTTGTCAGCGATTACTTCCGTCACATAGACGCGCTTGCCTTCGTTGTTCTCGTAGTTCCGAACCTGAATGCGACCTTCAACCGCCGTTAAGCGGCCCTTGCGCAAGTAGTTGGCACATGTCTCGGCTAGCTGACGCCACGTGACTACCGGAATGAAATCCGCTTCACGCTCGCCCTGACCGCTCGTAAACGGACGGTCAACTGCTATTGTAAATTGCGCTACTGCAACGCCCGCAGGCGTGTAACGCAATTCAGGATCTCTCGTCAATCTACCAATAAGTATAACACGATTCAACATCGTCTCCGACCTCCCAATCGATCAATCCTTGGCTTCAACTAAGCTACGTCTCTGACGACCAAGAAGCGGATAATTTCATCCGTAATCTTCAGGATACGGTCAAGTTCGTTAACGACTTCCGTAGTTCCGTTGAAATGAACCAGAACGTAGTATCCCTCACGAATCTTGTTGATCTCATACGCAAGACGGCGTTTACCGCTAACATCTTGTTTCGTAACTTCTCCACCATTGGAGATGATGCCATTAAATTTCTCAACGACAGCTTGAAGAGCTTCTTGCTCAACATCAGGACGAACAATGTACATCACTTCGTATTTGCGCATTATGTTTCACCTCCTTTTGGACTAACGGCCCCATTACTGGAGCAAGGAGCGAGGTTCTTACTCGCATCCTCTAACTATACCAAATATATAGCCCAAAAACAAGCTTCGTTTTCCTCCCGTTATCTGGTGTTCATGAACGTCTGTCTCTCGGCTCATATTAATGTAGGCAGGCTGACCTAAGGCATACTGCTTGCAGCAGGCGGCATATGTCTTTGCATTAGCCTGGCTTAAGTAACAATCTACATCAAGCACAGGAGGTAACTAACAATGGGTGAAGGAACTTTTTATTCCGCTGGCGACAAGGCACCGAATGATGGGACGTACATCGAGGATGGCGTCAATTCCTTTCATCAAGGCATTCAAAATCCACAGAAGGTGAAGCTGAGCAAAGGACAGCGCTTCCCGGAGAACTCGAACCATGAACGCAAGTGGAGACGAATGGGTCATTAATTTTCAGAAAGCATGTATAGCCTTCGCCTTGTATGGGCATTCTAATTTGTGACGGTGTGAAGAGAGGTGTGGTTCCGTTGGACTTCATAGTGCAAGGGCTGCTACAAGAGGAATTTGTCCACTGAGCTTTAGAAGCGGAGGGTTGTGCCAAAGACAATGTCCGTAACACACGCACACTTGTCCATCTCCAACAGTAAAGCGGTATATGCCGCCAGCCAAAAGAATGGACAGGTCAGTTAACGATTACGCAGCAGCGGAAACGTTGGTACTGATTGAATAGTGATTGCTCCCATGTTTCTGTTGTAAAGTAGTGAGAAAATATACTCAATCGATCAAACACCGTCAGGAGAAGGAGCTCGCAAGAGCTCCTTTTTCGTATGTTTATTTTTTATTGTAAAATGCCTTTTCCATGGTAAAGTAATCAAAGTATGGACTACCATTTACTCCAATTGATTTGCATAAAGGTGGGTATTATATTGCATTTTGTATCAGCGAAGCAGCAGCATCCTCAGCATCCTTCCTCTGCTTCATTTATTCGCTTGTATGCTTTGGCCTTTTTCTTTTTCGCAGCCAATTCGGCTTTAACGATTATTTTGCCACTCCGAAGCGAGGCGGTGGGCATGAATCAGGCGGAAATTGGCTTCATTATGGGAGCCTATATGTTTACATGTATGCTCCTCAGACCTTTTGCCGCACAGCTCATTGGCCGTTTTGGCCCGCTTGCCGTTATGAAATGGCTGCTTTGTGCCCATGCTGTCCTTCTTCTCTTTTATACCGTCAGCGGAACGGAGCAATACCTATGGCTCAGAGCGCTGCAAGGTGCAATCACAGCTTTTTTCTCGATGACGATGCAGGTAGGAATTGTTGAATCTTTGGAAAATAAAGATCGGGCTCAAGGGTTGTCCATGTACACCTTGTTTACGATGCTCCCTTCGCTCGTTATTCCAATCGCCGCTTTACAAATATGGCAAAGCGACAGCCATCTGCTCTTCGCCCTGCTGATGATCGTGCTGGCTATCGGGCCTCTTCTCGTCTTCTATCGGTCGGCGCTTCCGGAACGCACTGTTCAGGATAAAACCTATAAGCTTCGCGATATGGCTGCTTCCCTAGGCACGATTTGGACGAGTCCACCCCTGCTCATTAGCAGCATCATTATGCTGCTGGCTTCCTGCGTGTTTGGAGCAACCGCGACCTTTCTTCCGCTGTTCATGTTAGCAGCCGGCTCAGGGAATGCCGGTATATATTTAACGATACAAGGCCTGGTCGTCATCACCTGCCGCTTTGTTTTACGCAAAAAAATCCCGTCCAATGGCAGCTGGAATACATGGCTCATGGCTGGGATGCTGCTGTCTGCTGCGCTGGGGAGCCAGCTGCTGGCCATGCTGGACATTGTGGGTGCTTTTGTATACGTGTCTGCCGTATTTAATGGCTTCGCCGTTGCGCTGCTCTATCCAACGCTGACGACTTATCTTTCTTTTATTTTGCCGGAGAAAACCCGCTATGTGCTGATGGCGATTTTTTTATCGTCCTATGATCTCGGCTTTTCCCTTGGCGGCTTCGCAATGGGCATTCTCGTGCAAAACAGCTCTTACCCTGCCATGTTTACAAGCTGTACCCTGTTATCCATGACAGCTGCATTTCTTATTATTTTTTCCAAAAGAACAATGGAAGCGAAGCCAGCCCCTTAAGGAGCTGGCTTCGCTTCATAATAAACACAATAAAAAGAGCTGATTCCCGTTTGAAGCAGGAAGCAGCTCTTTCATAGGTAACACTATAGTATTACAATCGCCGTAACAGCGCATATGTGCGAGAATGGCGGAGAAGGTGGGATTCGAACCCACGCACGCTTTGACACGCCTAGCTGATTTCGAGTCAGCCCCCTTGGGCCTCTTGGGTACCTCTCCGCATATAAGAATATCTTATCATATTTGCTGACTCGATGCAACTAAAAACTCTTATATTTTTATGCCCTTTGCAAGCAGTCGATTCGTGCTCTTTTGCAGCTGCTGCGTGCGCGCTTGTCCAAAGGAATACGGACCAATAAAGGTGGAATGCCATACCGCGAATATATAAAGCGCCCACAGCTTCCGCGAGTAATCCCCCTTACCCTCGCGGTGCTGCATTAGCATTAGACGGGCAGCATGGACATTAAACCATTGCGGTACAAGGCTAATTTGCTCGAGCATTTGATCCCCGATCTTTCCATGCAGCCACTTCCGAAGCGGGATCGGAAATCCAAGCTTAGGCCGCTGTAATAGCGGTTCAGGAAGAATGCCACGCATCGCTTCTCTCAACACGTACTTGGTCGTTCCGTTTGCCAGCTTATATTCGGCTGGAATTTTGCGGGCCACCTCAAATACCTCTTTATCGAGAAAAGGAACACGCAGCTCCAGCGAATGCGCCATGCTCATTTTATCCGCCTTCATCAAAATATCACCCGGCAGCCAGAAGTTCACATCAATCAGCTGCATACGAGTCACATCATCTAAATGGCGGCTATTATAATAAACATCGCTTGTCAGTGAAGCCGAAGGCTGCATCGCCTCAAAACGCTCTGGATTAAGCTGGGTAATTTGTTGTTTATCTTTTTCATTAAACAGCTTGGCATTTCCATAAAAACGCTGCTCAATCGGCGAGAAACCACGAAGCAAATAGTTTTTACCGCGAAAAGCGAGCGGAACCCGCTCCACCATTCGATGCAGCCGCGACTTCATACCGTTTGGCAGCCATGAGACAGGCCTCAACGAGCGCGGCTCGCCATAGATTCTATAACCGCCAAACAGCTCATCTGCTCCCTCTCCCGACATGACGACCGTTACCTGCTTTCCTGCCAGCTGAGATAGGCTGTATAATGCAATAGCTGACGGGTCGGCAACCGGCTCGTCCATATGCCATACTGCTTTTTGCGTATTTGCGAAAAATTGCTCCGGCGTTATTACCTCCTCATAATGCTTTGAGCCAATTACGTTAGCCGCTGTCCGGGCATATTCATTTTCATTTCGCTCTCCTGCAAAGCCTACCGAGAAGGTTTTCGTTAGCTGCTCCTGCATGGATAACGCTGCAATCACCGACGAGTCGATTCCGCCTGATAAAAAACTGCCAAGCGGCACATCACCCTGGCGATGCAGCTTCACCGAATCGTGAAGCACGGCTTTAATTTCCTCAATAAATGTGCCTATCGGCCGCTGCTCCGGTTCAAAAACAGGCTCCCAATAACGCCGCTTGGTTATCCTGCCTTCCCGATCAACCAGCATAAAATGCCCCGGCTCCAGCTTGTGGACTCCTATAAACATCGTCTGCGGCTGCGGTACGTACTGAAAGGTCAAATAGTGCATCATGCTGGCATAATCCACATGCGGCGCTTGTCCGCTTACAGCCAGAAGCCCCTTTAACTCTGATGAAAAAAGAAACTGATGCTCCTCCTGCGAATAATAGAACGGCTTTATTCCAAAATGATCCCTCGCCGCAAACAAGCGCTGTTCCCTTCTATCCCAAATCGCAAAGCTGAACATGCCTCTCAAATGATGCAAGCAATCTATTCCATATTCCTCATAGAGATGAACGATGATCTCTGAATCAGTACGATTTCGAAACTGATGGCCTTTGCTTTGCAACTGTTGCTTCAGCTCTTTATAATTGTATATTTCTCCATTAAATACAAGCCAAACCTGCCCATTTTCATTGGTCATTGGCTGGGCTCCATCTTCAATATCAACAATAGAAAGCCTGTTAAAGCCTAATGCTGCTCTATCCATAATCTGGATGCCGGATTGATTAGGACCACGATGTCCTATCTGCTCCATCATGCTGCTGATTTCTCTATCCGTTGGATCACTTCCATTGCCATATCGGATGATTCCGGAAATTCCACACATCGGCCTCTCTCCTCCACTCTCCTGATCGCTAAGACGTAGTATTTCTTAAAATATAAGCATTTATAAGTTTTCCCTTATAAACAGGCTTATATTTCTCCGACAAAGCTCTTCGGTCGTCCTAGAAGGACGACAAAGTCGTTTTTGCTTGTGTCAAAACATACTATACGGAGCGAAAGTATCTGAAAAACGTCCGTGTTGTTTCCAAGCAGTAAGCAATGGAAAAGGCGAGAAACAAAAAAACTCCATCTCCTTTAAATAAAAGGATGGAGTTCACTCATTTCTGCAATCATTTATTCCGTTAACGATTTTTTATTGTGAGTCAGTCCGTTTCAGACTGGATCGGCGCTTGCCCTCCATCAGCAGAAGTGGTGGAACGAAGCACTTTTTTCATATTTTTCTCAAACTTCGCCCGAGGTATTAATACACTGTGCTTACAGCCTACGCATTTAATACGAATATCCATGCCCATTCGAATAATTTCCATCTCATTCGAACCGCAAGGATGCTGCTTTTTCATCTGGACGACATCACCAAGCTCAAATTGCTTACGCTCCATTTCTTTCTCCACTCCTCTCATCTCGATGATAGGTAACCATACGTGGATACGGCGTATCCATACCATTCTCAACCAGCGCTTTCTTCACCTGCAAATTAATCTTTCTGGCCAGCGCATGCTGGGTATTTGGCAAGCATTCCGCTATAATACGGATTTTCACTTCTGTTGCACCCATCAGTTGAATACCAAGCACCTCTGGCGGTTTCACAAGATTTTCATCCTCCAGCTTATCTACTGTTGCTTGGATAATGCTTGTCGCCCGATCTACATCCTCCTCATAGCCGATCGAAACGTCCACGACGGCTACTGAGTTGCGCAACGAGAAGTTCGTCACCTCATTAATCATGCCGTTTGGAATGATAAATACTTCCCCAGTCCAGCTAAGCAGTCTAGTTGTACGCAATCCGATAACCTCGACCGTTCCTTTAAACTGTCCCGCCTGAATGACATCGCCCACAGCAAACTGGTCCTCCAAAATAATAAAAAATCCGGTTATAATGTCCTTCACCAAGCTCTGTGCCCCAAAACCAATAGCCAAACCCACGATTCCCGCACCAGCGAGCAGCGGCCCAAGCTGAATACCCAACTCCGACATTAACAGCATGCCGCCAATTAAATAACAAGCATACATAACGATATTTTTGAGCAGCCGTCCTACCGTGACCATTCTTCTAGCCTGCATCGGCAACCTGCTCGTTTGTTTATTTGATAATATACGATCAATTGATTTATTGACAATCCATATAATCAAATGCGTAATAACAATAATGAGCGCAATCCGAATCGCTGATTCGCCGAAGCGTTGCCAAGTGTCCACATTGGTCAACCACTCCATGAAGTTTTTATACATGTTTAGTGTATTCAAGAGCTATTTCCTCCTATAGATTCACTGGTTCATATCCCAAATGAATAGGCTTAAAAATCCCTCTTATTTCAACGTTTTCAGACACAATCACCTGCTTTACCGTCTCCAAATCGTCCTCTGGAAAATGAATAGACAAGGCGCATCCTGCCGTAATTTCTTTAGGGGTTGGACAAATATCTATTTCAATATCCGCATATTCGAGCAGCATTTCCGCGCGCAACGCCTGCTGTGTGGAATCAAAGGCAATCAACATAAGCCAATTTTCTCCTCTCCCTCTTTTTACGCAACGTAATCAGTGGGTTTATGACGTATAAAATGGTTGTCCCATCCATATACTAGATAACATATTAGCTATAACGGAGGGATTCTATGAAACTTTCTTTTTTGAAGGATGTACCTTTGAAAGTTCCGCATACCGATACCAACGCTATGTCGTTAATCGTAAACCGCCTCTCCCTGATGCTCAATGAGCTTTCAGGTGCCAGACCGCTCATCATCGTATGCGTGGGTACCGACCGTTCAACGGGCGACTCGCTTGGCCCCCTCATCGGAACCTCTCTCGCAAAATATAACAGTCCTTACTTTGCTTTATACGGTACGCTGGAAGAGCCGGTTCACGCGATGAACCTGACTGATACACTGGCCCTTATTCACCAAAACCACCACAATCCATTTATCATTGGCATTGATGCTTGTTTAGGACAGGTGTCCAGCATTGGCTCCGTTCATATTGGGACGGGACCGGTACGTCCTGGAGCGGGCGTTAATAAGGAGCTTCCGCCTGTAGGTGATATGCATATTACCGGAATCGTGAATGTGGGTGGTTTTATGGAATACTTCGTGCTGCAAAATACCCGTCTGCATCTTGTTATCAAGATGGCCGACCTTATAGCCTTTAGCCTGTTCTCCGCTATAATGGGCAGCAATCGTGTCATGCTTCAGACTAGAGAGCAAGCCGCTTCAGCCGAATGATGCAATTCTCGGCCCTAGACTTATCTTTTTCATTTCGCTTTCGCAAGCGCCTGCAGCTCTTCCGGTGTTAAAGGATACGTTGATTGTCCGCCCTCTAACGGCTTGGCATACACATATGCACTATCTCTGCTATGAATACTCGACACGACGACTCCATCTTGTGCTGCATTTACGATTGCGATGGAGAAGCTAAGGTCGCTTCCTTGCTCCGAGAACGCATTATAGCGAATAACACCCAAGCGTCCCTTCTCCTCTAGCTGGCGCCGTTCCAGTTGCTCCAGCTTTGCCTCCACTGCTCTGGAGTGCCTTGCATGCTCCGCTATTTCCTGCTTCAGCCCAACAACGACTTCTTCAATATTTGTCACACCTGTATTACCCATAACCTCAACGTATTGCTTGCGCAGTTTTTTGAGCCTTCTCCCCAGGGAAATGACCCAAATTAAAATAATAAAAAGCAGCAGTGCCAGTAATGCCAACAAACCGTATAAAGGGTTGTTCATCCAATCATTCATGTAAACCTTTCCGCCCCCAAAATAAATCAAATTTTATATTGCGAACGTATTTCACGCACCGCATCAACAAGAGCACTCACTTCCGCCTCTGTTGTAAAATAACCCACACTCGCTCTAACCGCTCCTGTAGCCATCGTACCTGCGCTGGCATGAGCAAGCGGCGTACAATGGAAGCCCGCACGCACAGCGATCTGATAATGCTGATCTAAAATAAAAGACATCTCCGAAGGATCGACACCTTCCGCCACGAAAGAAACCATGCCTGTTCGCTGCTGACCAAGCTTCGGCCCAAGCAGCCTGATTCCTTCTATTGTAGACAGCCCCTCCATCATCTGCTGAGTAAGCGTCCATTCCTTAGTATGGATTTTATGAACCGTCTCATTCAGAACATATTCTACGCCTGCCTTCAAGCCAGCCAGGCCTGGTGTGTTTTGCGTCCCTGCTTCATAACGATCTGGACGCACACTAGGCTGCTCAGCCGCCTCAGATTGGCTCCCAGTACCACCATGGAGCATTGGGACAAGGTCTAGCTCAGGATGGATATACAAGCCCCCTGTGCCCTGTGGACCAAGCAGCCCTTTATGCCCAGGGAAAGCAAGCATATCAATCCCCATCGCTTCAACATCAATCTCTAAAATCCCAGCACTTTGAGCGGCATCTACTAGCAGCTTCACACCTCTTTGGCGGGTCAGCTCGCCAATTTCAGCCAAAGGAACAATGGTTCCCAGCAGGTTTGAACTATGACTCACGATAACTAGCGTCGTCTGTGGCACAAGCGCGTCCTTCACCTGAGCAACCGTTATATTACCCTGCTCATCCGCCTCAACGTAAGTGACCTTTATTCCGAGTGCCTGCTTCAAAAACTCCAACGGCCGTCTGACGGAATTATGTTCAATTCCAGTAGCAACTACATGGTCGCCTGCTTTTAGATAGCCTTTTATCGCCATATTCAAAGCGCCTGTCGTATTCCCTGTAAATGCAATATCGTTAGGGTTTCTCACCCGAAACAGTTTAGCTAATTGCTTTCGTGTATCAAACAACACACGGCTTGCCCGAACAGCCATTCGATGACTGCCTCTACCCGGGTTAGCAGCATCATGCAGCATAGCATGATTTACAGCGTCAATAACCGAGTTAGGCTTTGGCCATGAAGTTGCAGCATGATCTAGGTAAATGATTTTTTCACCATCCGTATTCATCATCCATCCACTCCCACCATCACTAGTACATCTTCTCATAACAATAGCATACCTTAGTTTAATCTTCAGGATCAAAGATTACACCTCGGGTATGCTATCTTATCAAGACTACGCCATGTATTGAAGCATCTCCAGAAGCCGTTCCAAGTCCTGTTTGTTGTAATATTGAAGTTCGATTTTCCCTTTATCCTTTTGCTGCTTAATTTTAACTGTTGTTTTGAAGCGTTCTCTGAGCGACTCCTCTAAGCTTTCAATATATGGATCGCGCTTCTTCGTCTTGCCTTTGGCCTGTTTGCTGTCATTGCTGTCCTCATCCTTAATCGACTCCAGCTTCTGAATCGCTTCCTCCAACTCACGTACGCTCCAGCCCTGATTTATAATGAGTTCAGCCAATTCCAGCTGCACCTTCAAATCTTTAATACCTGCCAGTGCACGGGCATGTCCCATGGAAATTGTTCCACGTGAAACATTGTCTTTAATAGATTCTGGCAATGCTAGCAATCTCACGAAGTTAGCAATATGCGATCTGGACTTGCCTACCTTCATAGAAAGCTCTTCTTGGGTCAGCTTGAACTTGTCCATGAGGTTCTGATAAGCTATCGCCACTTCTATTGCATTTAGATCTTCACGCTGCAAATTTTCAATAAGCGCTATTTCCATAACCTGTTGATCCGAGAAGGATCTGACAACTGCCGGAACAGTCGTATTGCCGCAAAGCTGCGATGCTCTGAATCGACGTTCGCCTGCAATAATCTCGTAGCCCTTCATTACAGTGCGCACAATAATAGGCTGAATGACACCGTGCTGTTTAATTGATTCCGCCAATTCTTTTATCGACTGTTCATCGAATGTTTTTCGTGGTTGGTAAGGGTTTGGTCGCAATTGCGCAATTGCAACCTCAATGACTTTATCATCATCGTTTACCGAAAGCGATGGAATAAGCGCATCCAGACCTCTACCTAGCCGCTTGCTCATACGTAATCACTTCCTTCGCCAGTTCAAGATATACTTCTGCACCCTTCGATTTAGGATCATACGTAATGATCGCCTGTCCATGAGAAGGCGCCTCGCTTAAGCGCACATTACGTGGAATAATCGTCTGGTATACCTTCTGTTGAAAGTATTTTTTCACTTCTTCAATAACCTGAATACCCAGATTCGTTCTGGCATCAAGCATCGTAAGCAATACGCCTTCAATTTGCAGCGTTGTGTTTAAATGCTTTTGCACCAATCTCACCGTATTCAGAAGCTGGCTCAAGCCCTCCAGGGCGTAATATTCACATTGAATGGGAATAATAACCGAATCAGCAGCGGTCAAGGAATTAATGGTTAATAACCCCAATGATGGCGGGCAGTCGATTAAAATATAATCGAACTGATCTTTTAATAAATATAGCGCTTTCTTCAAACGAACTTCTCTGGAAATAGTTGGAACAAGCTCAATCTCTGCCCCAGCAAGTTGAATGGTCGCAGGAATAATTTTTAAACCAGGAATTTTCGTATCTGCCATCGCTTCGTGTGGATCGATATCATTCACAAGCACATCATAAATACAGCTTTCAACATCTGCCTTATTAATACCTACTCCACTAGTCGTATTGCCTTGCGGATCAATATCAACAAGCAGTACCCGTCTGCCTAGCGTGGCCAGACAAGCACCTAAATTAACTGATGTCGTCGTTTTGCCGACGCCACCCTTCTGATTCGCTATTGCTATAATTTTAGACAAGTCTTTCACCTCTATACTCTGTGTAAAAGCTATTAACAAAGAAGCAATATAAGCAGTAACCGTCCAGTAGCGGGACATCGCCTAATCGTAATATTAGCATAAATGGATTCGCCGCCCTCAGCAAGCAGCGAGGACGGCAGCAGTTAAATCTATTATCGCATTTAATAGTATCTACATGCAAATGAGGATTTAAAAAAATCTTTATCGAATCATGCACCTAACGTTTAGGAATTTGAATCACAATTTCATAATGATCCTCATGATCCTTCTCATTCGTCTTAATTTGCAGGCCAGAGCCTGACACCATCTCAATAGACTGTCTAATTGTATTAAGAGCAAGCCGAACATCTTTCGTAAAAGATACCCTTTTTGCTTTTTTCGTTTTAACTGTTTCATTCAGAAAAGCAATTCGAATTTCCGTTTGCTTTACATTAAGTTCTTTTGAAATAATCTCTTCCAGCACTTGAAGCTGTAGCTCCTCAGTAGGCAGCGCCAACAATGCTCGTGCGTGACGTTCGGTAATTTTACGTTCCATTAATGCGGTTTTAACTACTTCATTAAGTGCCAGCAATCTTAGCTTATTGGCAATCGTTGATTGGCTTTTTCCCAATCGCTGCGCCAAGCTTTCCTGCGTCAATTGATGCAGTTCAATCAGCTTCTGATAAGCAACAGCCTCTTCAATAGCCGTTAAATTTTCCCGCTGCAAATTTTCGATTAATGCGATAGATGCCGTTTGTGAGTCATTAAACTCGCGGATAATGCCTGGTATCGTATCATAGCCAAGCTTCGTTACAGCACGCCAGCGGCGTTCTCCCGCAATGATTTCATAACGGTTATTCCGCAGCCGTACAACGATAGGTTGAATAATGCCGTGCGTCTTAATTGTCTGGCATAATTCATCAATTCGTTCATCATCAAATATAGACCTTGGTTGAAATGGACTCGTGTCGATTTCATTAACCGGAATTTGTTTAACCTCTTCATTGTTATTATTGCGTTGGTCATTCAAACCAAACAAGCGAGAAAGTTGTTCTTTCATTTATCCACTACCACCCGATCAAGAAACGGCTCTATGACATTAGCAGAGCCAGCTTCAAAGATGTGCTGCCAAATAACAGTCTTGCTCATATTCTGTTCCACTTCACATAGAGACTAACGGAAATTGTTACTGAAGGCTACAAATGATATTGATTACAAGCGAACAAAGCACGGCTGTTACCGTCCTCTAGCGACAAAGCTACCGTTTAACAATGAGATTTGCACCGACTATTAAGGAGGATAACTAATACATTCTTATATTTAAAATATGTGTGCTGTTCTGCAAAAATAAAGAGCTTCCTGCTATTTTGTTCTCTCTATAAAGTTCTACTTACCCCTAAGTATTTCCTGCTTGACAGCCTTGAATGCGAAATAAAAATACAAGCAGAAATCTGGAAATAGCAAGCAATGTTTCACGTGAAACATACCTATACTTACCATTTCCATTTGTCTGCCCCTAGCTTAAATTCTATAATAAGTAATCTTATAGATCGTGTTTATAAAATAGGCTGTTTTAGCGGTGTTCCCGCCTTACGGGGATATTTGCGCGGAGTTGCTTCACGTTTCTCAATCAGCACAATATGCCGTTCGGATTGTTCGAATGGCAAGGTAAAGCTGTGCTCGGAGCTTACAGCAGCTTTCAGCTCCTTCAAGCTGTTCCCCGCTTCCCGCACCTCTTCTTCACTTTGCGAACCTTTCATCGCTGCGAACAGCCCGCCCTTGCGCACGAAGGGCAAACAAAACTCATTCAGCACATTGAGCCTGGCAACAGCTCTTGCTGTTACCAAGTCATAGGCATCACGATGACCTTGCAGTCTGCCGATATCCTCAGCACGTCCATGAACACAGCTGACATCGTCAGCAATACCCAGTTGCTCTGCCAAAGCGTTAAGAAACTGGATACGTTTATTTAAGGAATCTACAATCACTATTTTCAAATGCGGGAAGCAGATTTTTAGTGGAATGCTTGGAAAACCTGCACCGGATCCAATATCGGCTATTTTATTAACTGCTTTCATATCAGTAAAAAAAGAAAGTGAAACCGAATCATAAAAATGCTTTTCATATACAGCTTCACGTTCTGTTATACCGGTCAAATTCATGCGTTCATTCCATTCGACCAATAAGCGATAATACGTATCGAACTGATCAAGCTGATGCTGAGATAAGGCTATTCCTCGCTCCTGCATCAGCTTTGGAAACCACTCTATCGTCTGTTCCATCGTTTATTCTTCTATCCTCTCGCCGCTACAACGCGATTATAATGCTCTAAATAAACGAGCAGTATGGAAATATCGGCTGGCGTTACCCCAGCTACCCTGGAAGCCTGACCGATTGACAACGGTCTGATGTCCGACAGCTTTTGCTTCGCTTCAGAAGCAAGCCCCTGCACATCGAAATAATTGATATCATCAGGTATCCGTTTTTTCTCCATTTTGCTCAGTCGTTCAACCTGCAATAGCTGCTTCTCAATGTATCCGGCATATTTGATTTGAATTTCAACCTGCTCCTTCATTTCCTCTGTCAAAGCAAGCTCTGAAGGCGTGATGCTTTCCAGCATCGCATACGTAATTTCCGGACGGCGCAGCAACGATAACGCATCTACCGTAAATGGAATTTCAGCTGATTCCGCAGCTTTTAATACGGGCAGTGCTTCCTCTGGTTTCACTTTTGTCATGCGCAATCTTTCAATTTCTTGTTCAACCAATGCTTTTTTATTCAAAAAGCTTTCATAACGCTCTTCCGAAATCAAACCAATTTCATAGCCAATTGGAGTCAGACGCAGGTCAGCGTTGTCATGGCGAAGCAGCAAGCGATATTCTGCACGGGAGGTCAGCAACCGATAAGGATCATTCGTCCCCTTCGTGACAAGGTCGTCGATCATTACGCCAATATAGCCTTGCGAACGTCCGATAATAACGGGCTCTTTCCCCTGAACTTTACGTGCAGCATTGATACCTGCGATAACCCCTTGACCAGCTGCTTCCTCATAACCAGAAGTTCCGTTAATTTGTCCAGCTGTGAATAACCCGTCAACGACCTTTGTCTCTAAGGATGGCCACAGCTGCGTCGGCACGACTGCATCGTATTCAATCGCATAGCCATTGCGCATCATTTCAGCTTTTTCCAAACCTGGTATTGATCGTAAAATGCCCAATTGGACATCTTCCGGCATGCTTGTGGAAAGTCCTTGTACATAATACTCCGACGTATGCAGACCTTCCGGCTCCAGAAAAATCTGATGCTTTGGCTTATCGGCAAAACGCACAATTTTATCCTCGATTGACGGACAATATCTTGGGCCTGTGCCTTCAATTGCTCCCGAAAACATCGGCGCACGATGCAAATTATCGTTAATGATCTTGTGTGTTTGCTCCGACGTATAGGTCAACCAGCATGGAAGCTGCTCATTATTAGAGGAAATTGTTTCATGTGAGAAAAATTTCGGCTGTTCATCGCCCGGTTGAATTTCTGTCTTTGTAAAATCAATCGTATCCTTGTGCACGCGTGGCGGCGTACCGGTTTTGAAACGTACCAGCTCGAAGCCATGCTCCTTCAGACTTGCTGACAGCTTAAGCGAAGGCTGCTGATTATTCGGGCCGCTCTCATACATTAGCTCGCCCATAATGATTTTGCCGCGCAAATAGGTGCCTGTTGTCAGGACGATCGTCTTCGACCGATAAATCGCGCCTGTTTTCGTCACAAGGCCTACTATTTTGCCTTCCTCCACCATCAGTTCTTCTGCCATTCCTTGGCGCAGCGTCAGCTTTGGTGTCTCTTCAATTGTCTTCTTCATTTCATGCTGATAGGCGAACTTATCCGCCTGTGCGCGAAGCGCGTGAACGGCAGGCCCTTTGCCTGTATTCAGCATTCGCATTTGAATAAAGGTTTTATCAATATTACGGCCCATCTCGCCGCCTAAAGCATCCAGCTCACGTACGACATGCCCTTTGGCCGGTCCGCCAATCGACGGATTGCATGGCATGAAGGCCACCATATCCAAGTTAATCGTCAGCAACAGCGTCTCACAGCCCATGCGTGCTGCCGCAAGCGCAGCTTCGCTGCCCGCGTGTCCCGCACCGATGACGATAACATCATATTGCCCTGCTTCGTATCCCATTCCAAATACCTCCCAAAGCGCTGCTAGCCTGATGGATGTTCGTCCGGAGGCTATTGCTCGCTTATTATTTACCCAAACAAAATTGTGAAAAGATTTGATCAATCAGGGAATCTCCTACCGCATCCCCGAGAATTTCGCCAAGCGACTCCCAAGCTGAACGTACGTCAATTTGCATCACATCAATCGGTATACCCGCCTCCGCTGCCGCAATACCGTCTAGAAGCGACTGCTGCGCCCGTTTCAATAAGGCAATATGCCGCACATTGCTGACGTAGGTCAAATCACCTGAATCGAGCTTGCCTTCGAAAAACATTTCGCTAATGGCCTTCTCCAAATAATCTAGGCCCGCTTCCTCCAGCACCGACATGCGGACAATCGCTTCTGGACTGAAACGCTTCTCGATTTCTTTCATGTCGAGCTTGCCGGGCAGGTCGGTTTTATTAATGACCACTACCACTTGGCGCCCCGCCATTCGGTCCAACAGCTCACGGTCATCGTCATGCAGCGGCTCATTATAATTCAGCACGAATAAAATAAGATCGGCTTCCGCAAGTGCCGTATGCGACCGCTCTACCCCAAGCTGCTCGACGAGATCGCTCGTCTCGCGAATGCCTGCTGTATCAAGCAGCCTGAGCGGAATGTTATTAAGCGTGACAAATTCCTCTATGACATCACGCGTTGTGCCTGGAATATCAGTCACAATCGCTTTATTTTCCTGCGCCAGCATATTAAGCAAGGATGACTTGCCTACGTTCGGCCTGCCGACGATTGCCGTCATAATACCTTCTCTTAATATTTTGCCTTCATTTGCTGTTTTTAAAAGCTTAGCGATTTCATCCAGCGCAATTTGGCTTTGATCACGAATATAAGCCGTCGTCATTTCCTCGACATCATGCTCAGGATAATCAATATTCACCTCAATATGCGCCAGCAGCTCAATGACCGTCTGCCTGAGCGCTTTAATCCGCTTAGACAGCAAGCCCTCTGCTTGCTTGCGCGCAATGGAGAAAGCGCGATCCGACTTTGAACGAATAAGATCGATGACCGCTTCCGCCTGCATTAAATCGATGCGCCCGTTCAGAAATGCCCGCTTCGTAAACTCGCCGGGCTCAGCTAACCGCATGTCTTCCTGCATCAGCACTACATCGAGCACCTTCTTAACCGCAACTACGCCGCCATGAGCATTAATTTCCACAACATCCTCGGCTGTAAAAGAGCGCGGCCCGCGCATTAGCGTCACCAGCACCTCTTCAATCTGCTCGCCTGTAGCTGGATGAACGATGTGGCCATAATGCACCGTATGGCTGTCTGCTTCACGCAGATCGGTTCGGCTTTGAAATAATGCAGCTGTCCCTGCAATTGCATTCGGGCCGCTTATACGGATAATGGCAATACCGCCCTCTCCAACAGCGGTTGAAATTGCGGCTATCGTATCTTGTATCATTGTGTTCAGCACCTCTCAAATGGAAAAACAGCAATGACCATAGGAGCCATTGCTGCGAATCTGTTCTATCTTTATTGCTTCAGGGCAATGACAATCCGTCGATGCGGCTCATCACCTTTGCTGTATGTCTTCACACGAGGATGATTTTGCAGCTGGGAATGAATGACCTTCCGCTCATGGGAAGACATCGGCTCCAGCACCACCTCTTTTTTCGTGCGAATCACTCTGCCCGCAAGGCGCTCTGACAGCTCTTCCAGCGTCTTGCGCCGGCGCTCGCGAAAATCCTCTGCATCAAGTACGATACGAAGATGACTGTCCGAATAGCGGTTTGCCACAATATTAACCAAGTACTGCAAGGCATCAAGCGTTTGCCCGCGCCTTCCGATTAACATGCCGAGATCTCCCCCGCCTGAAATCGAAAGCTGCGTGCCTTCCCTCGTCTGCTTGCGTTCAACGGATACAGCTAGTCCCATTGTGCTCGCTACTTCCAGAAGGAAATGCTCAGCTTCACTTGTTGGATCAGGAATAAGCTCCAGTTCTACTTTCGCTTCTTTCACGCCGATCAAACCGAGGAATCCTTTGGAAGGCTGCTCAAGAACAGCTACCCTCACACGATCCTCAGCCACATTTAATTGTGTCAAACCACTTTGTACTGCCTCTTCTACCGTTTTCCCTGATGCAACGATTTTCTTCATTTCGCGAGGGCCCCCTTACGTTTACCCTTACCTTTAGATTGTTTATCGTTGGTGCCTGTACCGTCATTGCCTTTTTTCTCAGCATTGCGTACATACAAGAAATAGTTTTGAACAATTGTGTAAATGTTGCTGTAAATCCAATAAAGCGGCAGAGCTGCTGGGAAATTAATCGCCATAACGAAAATCAATACAGGGAAAATGGCGAGCATAGCTCCCATACCAGGCATTGTTTGCGTCTGCTGCTTCTGCATCATCTTCGATTGGATGAAAGTTGTCGCCGCGGCGATAACTGGAAGAATGTAATAAGGGTCCTTCTCCCCTAGCTGCAACCACAAGAAAGCATGCGAACGCACCTCAGGGTTCATGTAAATCGCATTATAGAGCGCGATAAATACAGGCATCTGTATAATGAGTGGCAAACATCCTGCCATCGGATTTACCTGATTAGCCTGGAAAAGCTTCATTGTCTCTTCCTGCTGCTTTTTAGGATCATCCTTGTATTTCTTCTTCATCTCTGCGATTTGCGGCTGCAAAGCCTGCATAGCCTTCGAGCTGCGATATTGCTTAATCGTCAGCGGCAAAATGGCTGTTCTTACAATAATGGTAATGAGCAGGATGGCCACGCCATACGATCCGGCAAACCAATCTGCGAATGTATCAAGGGTTATCGCGAAATAATAAACGACATTCCGCTGCCAGAATCCGCCTTTCAGCATGTCCTCTGTGCTCGTCGTTTGAGCTATCTCCGTCCCGCAGCCTGCAATGATTACCATAGTCATTAGCATGCCAAAAACAAAAAGCCATTTACGGTTTTCTTTCCGAAACAACATGAAAACTCCTCTCTTGAGAGCCGATGCTTCGTCTATCCAGCATTAAACGGTTTCGTCGCCATTCAGCATAAACTACGCAGTTTCGCACGAGATAAATCTGCATCGTTACAGACATATTTCCTATACCTTCTCATCCTTTAAACTATACCATAATTGGTAGGACAAAAGAAAGGAAGGACATAAGGTAATTTCGTCACCTATGTAACCATTTTTATTATTAATGGGGATAGCCATTTCCATTATCCGCGTACCTCCCCGTCTAAACGAAACGGACTGTCCCAACCGGCTATAACGTGGTATCCGCTTAACGCTTGAGGAGCCCCGCCTTCCTTAGCACATGCATAATGCTTTTTTCCATCTGACTCGTTTCCATCGCCACCGCAGGCTTTCTAACAATAATGATGAAATCGACCTTTGGAACGATCCTTGCCTCATTCAACCTGATGATTTCCTTAATGACACGGCGCATCCGATTGCGAACAACCGCATTGCCGATTTTTTTGCTTGCTGAAATGCCTAGTCGGAAAGGCTCCGCCACAGGCTGCTTCGACCAATATACGACGAACTGCCCGTTGGCGAACGATCTGCCTCCCCGGTAGACCCGGCCAAAGTCGCTACGGTTACGCAGACGCAATCTTCTTTGCACGACTCCATTTCACCGTTCTTTCCTATATTATGTTCAAAAGTATCGCCGGCAAAGCAAAAAAAAAGACCACCCGACGTGGTCTTTTGCTTATGCGCTAAGAACTTTTCTGCCTCTTTGACGACGCGCCGCCAAAACTTTACGTCCGTTTTTCGAGCTCATCCGCTTGCGGAATCCATGCACTTTTTTACGCTTGCTGACATTTGGTCTAAATGTAGGTCTCATTTACTCTGCACCTCCCGTACTTCTTCATAAAAAAAACAGGTAGTTCAATTAAAACACGTACCCATCGGAAAGTCAACTCACCCTTCGTCTTACAAACAATAAATCGAAAGCTGTGGATAAATGAATCAAATCGGCGATTTTGCAGAAAATGAATAAGCTGTGCACAACTTTTTCAGCAGACTTAAGAACTTTGTCGAAATCTTAACAAGATATAAACAATATCTAGTGTTGTGTGCAACTTTTATACACAAGCTATTGAATATGTGGATAAAATCTTCGAATCCGTTGAAATACAAGGGATCTTTTGCTATGATAGTTATGTTTTATATGTGGATACCTTCCCTTTATCCTCAATCTTATTAACAGCCTGTGGATAAAAATGTGAACAAGTTAATCACCTATTTATAACTCAACCGTTTTCAATTCTTCATATTGTGGATGTTTTCCTTGGAAAAATGACATTCATTCGACAGAATATGGCTTAATTGCGCCGTTTCGGCGATTTTGATAAGGAGTGACGTCTGTGGACAGCCATGCTTATGATATATGGCAGCAAGTGTTGTCAATTATTCAGACGAAGCTGAGCAAGCCGAGTTTTGATACTTGGTTTAAGGCAACTAAAGCTTCGTTCGTGAATGATACTTTGCTTGAAGTTACGGCACCGACAACATTTGCAGCTGAATGGCTGGAAGGCCGTTATACAAAACTAATTCGCACAACCCTGTTTGAATTTCTAGGCAGACAGGTCGATGTGCGTTTTTCCATTGAAGAGGCGCGAAGCGCCGAGCCGGCAGCTATGATGCCGCCTAAAGCAATGGATGTGCCCGTCGTACAGGAAGAAAGCCATACCAATGTGCTGAATTCCAAATATACGTTCGAGACATTCGTTATCGGCGCCAACAATCGCTTTGCCCATGCGGCATCGCTTGCAGTAGCAGAAGCACCGGCGAAAGCTTATAATCCGCTGTTTCTCTACGGCGGCGTTGGCCTTGGAAAAACACATCTGATGCATGCGATCGGCCACTATATTAAGGATCACAACCCCAATACGAAGATCATGTATATTTCGTCGGAGAAATTCACCAATGAATTTATTAACGCGATTCGTGACAACCGTGGGGAAAGCTTTCGCAATAAGTACCGGAATATCGACGTTTTACTCATTGACGATATTCAATTTTTGGCGGGAAAAGACGGGACTCAGGAGGAGTTTTTCCATACCTTCAATGCGCTTCATGAAGAGCGCAAGCAGATTGTCATCTCCAGCGACCGTACACCGAAGGAAATTCCGACGCTCGAGGAGCGCCTTCGTTCCCGCTTTGAATGGGGTCTCATTACCGACATCCAAGCCCCTGATCTGGAGACGAGAATCGCTATCTTGCGTAAGAAGGCCAAGGCCGAAAATCTCGATATTCCCAATGAAGCGATGGTTTATATCGCGAACCAGATTGATACGAATATTCGTGAGCTTGAAGGCGCCCTGATTAGGGTTGTCGCTTACTCCTCGCTCATTAATCAGGATATTTCCTCCCATTTGGCAGCGGAAGCGCTGAAGGATATTATTCCTTCAAGCCGGCCGAAGCTGATTACCATTAACGAGATCCAACAGAAGGTTGGCGAGTTTTATGGGCTACGGCTTGAGGAGTTTAAAGCGCGCAAACGGACGAAGGCTGTGGCATATCCGCGGCAAATCGCCATGTACCTCTCTCGCGAGCTTACGGACCACTCATTGCCGAAGATCGGCGAGGCTTTTGGCGGGCGGGATCATACGACGGTCATTCATGCCCACGAGAAAATTACGCAGCAGCTTAAAGTCGATCAGGACTTGTACAAAATTTTGCAAAACCTGACTGAAAAAATTAAAAATCATACGTAAGCCGTTACGCGGGGCAAATTGCGCTGAAAAGTTATCCACTTTTATACGGAAAACGAACACAAGCCTATACACAGTCTATACACATGTGGATAGGCTTGATCTATCAGCACTTGTCCCGCTTATCCACATATTCAGGTCCCCTACTACTACGACTACTAAAAATCTTTAAAAAAACATCATCCATAAGCGGAATAAGACATTCGCAGAACATCCACTATGATTCGCGATTGTCTCCCTGCGGATATAGGAGAGAAATTATGAAATTAACGATTTCCAAAAATGAGTTGAACGATGCGATCCAGCAGGTAGCGAAAGCAATCTCCTCCAGACCAGCGATACCTATTCTTGGCGGAATCAAAATAGATGTTAACCATCAAGGTGTAACCTTAACAGCAAGCGATACTGAAATATCTATTCAGAGCTTCATCCCGGTAGAACGCGATAATTTATTTATTGCACATGTGGATAAACCGGGAAGCGTTGTACTTCCAGCTAAATTTTTTGTCGAGATTATAAAAAAACTGCCCTCCGATAATGTTGAAATTCAAGTCGGCGCCCAGTTCCAGACGATGATTCGCTCCGGCTCCTCCGATATCCAAATGGTTGGACTCGATCCAGAAGAATTTCCTGTTTTGCCGTCCATTGAGGAAAATGGTTTATTTCAAATGCCAGGCGATTTGCTGAAAACGATGATTCGCCAAACGGTATTAGCCGCATCCACCAATGAACAAACGGCTGTATTGACCGGTGTACTGTGGACACTGAGCAACCAGCAGCTGAAATTTATTGCAACAGACCGCCATCGTCTGGCCAGCCGCAATGCCCATGCCGAGACCGACCCTGACTATCGCTTCTCCAATGTCATTATCGCTGCGAAAACGCTTGTCGAGTTGTCGAAGCTCGTTCCTGAGCAAAATGCACTTGTGGAT